>JAPLEB010000135.1 GCA_026391555.1 Bacteroidia bacterium
AAAAAGTATAATACACACAACTGTTATGAAAATGATAAAAATTGTTTTTACAGGAATGATACTCCTGAGTTCACTTTCTCTTTTTTCACAAAACTGGGTTGACTCAGTCGATGTTTATGGAAGAGAGGTATATATGCCTGCAGAAAAATATAAATGGGATTGGGGCCAGGCAACATTTATGAATTCACTGATCCATTTGTATAATTACAAATCTCCTGCAGAAAAAGTTAAGTATCTGCAGTATATAAAAACAGCAATGGATGCTACATATAACGTCGCTAATGGCAAGCATCCGAATGCTGTCGCCTCAGGGCACGGTATGGCATTTCTTGCAAGAGTCACCGGTGATGAAAAGTATCTTAAGAAAGCAATAGAAATTTATAACGATTATCTTCAGACCCCGCGTGCCCCCAATGGTGGTGTTTCCCACCGGGTTGAAACAGTCGAACTCTGGGACGATACTATTTATATGATAAGCATGTTCCTCCTCGAAATGTATCGTCTTACCGGTGATGAAAAGTACATAGCAGATTTTGCCGCTCAGGTTCCTGCCCATCGGGAAAAGCTTGTCGACAAACAATCGGAACTCTGGGTACACGGATGGGATGCCGACAATGAAAACTATGATGACAAATGCAGTATTCTGGGCTGGCCCGACAAAGTCACTCAGAGAAGCAGCCAGATTTGGGGACGTGGTAACGGTTGGGTGACAATGGCTCTGGCTGATGCACTGAATACTGTTCCAAAGACATCCGTATACTGGAAACCTCTCGAAATTGAATTTAAGAATATCCTCAAAAGCCTGCCTGAACTTCAGAATAAAGTTTCTGGTCACTGGTATCAGCTTACTGTTTTCCCTGATGACCCTTCGAATTTCCAGGAAAGTTCATCTACAGCCATGTTTTCCTACGCAATTGCATTGGGCCTTAAAATGAAGATACTGGATAATGAAACCTATATGCCTGTCATCGACCTGTCATACAGAGGATTACAACAGTATAGTTTGAAGAGAACCGAAGCTCCTTATCTCATTCCCGTGCAGGTTTGCGGAGGTACTTGTGTCGGCGATAAGAGTTACTATTTTAACAGGCCCAGAACTGAGGGTACCGGTTTTGGTATCGGCTCTTTTATTATGTTCGGACTTGAATATGAAAAGTTTGTGTATGTAATATTTTTGTTATAAATTCATTGCAAATTTCAATTTCATGCCCGGAATATAAGATAAACAGATATTTACGGAATTTACTCAGGGGAATCATCAGGCATGAAAAAGTAGAATGTAAATTTCAAAACATGCGGCTCGATTTAATAGAAAGAAAAATCAACACTGAGGTGCTCGAATCATTTGGATTCGAATCAATAGAATATTCCGAAATAGAAAAACATCTTTACAAATGCATTGAAGATATGCCTGAAAGTGACTATATATTCATCTTAAACGGTTCAAATTTATGAAAAAAAGGAATAGAAATTATACCTTGGTGTGGAAAAACATTAATAGAAATTTGCTGATTATGAAATTAACTGTAATAATGGCATTCTCTTTAAGTATTCAGGTTTTTGCCAGTCCGTATGGGCAGTCTGTAAAATTTAATTTATCGCTGCCGAACAGTCCTTTATCTGAAGTTATCGGGCAATTGGAAAAGCAATCAGACTACTTGTTTGTATTGAAATACGATCAAAGTATTTTAAATAATAAAAATGACAGATTGAAGGAAGGATTGCAACAACCCATAACGGTCAAAGGTAAAGTCCGGGATGAAGACGGTGAACCAATTCCAGGTGTGACTGTGATCATTAAGGGAATAACAACCGGGTCAATCACTGATTCTGATGGGAACTTCAAAATAGAGGCACCCGATAATAATGTGGAAATTGTTTTCTCTTTTATTGGTTATCAAACACAAAGTATTCCAATAAATGGGAGAAGCGAAATCAATATTGTTCTTGTTGAAAGTGTTGAATTGCTCAACGAGGTCGTTGTCACTGCAATGAATATTAACAGGACCAAACAATCTCTGGGTTATTCTATTACTGCTGTATCAGGGGCAGAAGTTGGACAGGCAAAAGAAACAAGTATGATTAATTCCTTAAAAGGGAAAGTTGCCGGTTTAAGTATTTCGCAAACAGCAGGAGGAGTAGGTGGTTCGAGCCGGATCGTAATACGAGGTATCTCGTCGCTGTCAAGTTCAAATACTCCTTTATTTGTCGTTGATGGTATTGCAATGAGCGATGGCGGTAACCCTGGTGGCGGGGCAAAAGGTAAAGATATGGGGAATGCCTTAAGCGAGATTGACCCTGAAAATATTGAATCAATAAGTGTTTTGAAAGGAGCGGGAGCTTCAGCAGCTTATGGTTCGAGAGGCGCTAACGGGGTTGTTCTGATTACAACAAAAAAAGGCAGGAAAAATGGTTACGGCGTTACTTTCACCTCCAACTTCGACTTGGATCAACCAGTTATATACACCAATCTGCAAAATCAGTATGGTCAGGGAATAATGGGGATGTACCCTCCTATAGATCCTACAACCAATATGCCTGCAAAAAACAGTATGTGGGCTTTGTGTTTTGGTCCTAAAATGGAAGGACAAATGCTCCCGAATTTTGCAGGTAAAGAGGTTCCATATTCACCACAGCCAAATAATATTTTAGATTTTTACAGAGTTGGGAGTACTTTTACTAACGCCCTCACATTTGACTCAGGCACCGATAAAGCAAATTTCCTGTTATCACTTTCAAATGTCGATAGCAAAGGTGTTTCTCCGGGTAACGACCTCGCACGTCAGAATATAAATATGCGTGGTTCAATGAAAATTGGAACCCGTCTGGAAATTGATGGCAAAATATCATACATCCACCAAACTGTTAATAATAGGGTATATATGGAAGAATCAGCCGGAAATGCAATGTGGATGCTTACTATTATGCCCCGCAATGTAAGTTTGGCGGATCTTAGAGATAATACTGTTGATGCCAATGGGAATGAATTAAAATTTCAGGATGAACCGGCTTCCAACAATCCTTACTGGACCTTAAACAATCTAAAGAATATCGATGAAAAACATCATGTTATCAGTTTTATTTCAGGTAAGCCTTAAATCCGCAAGAAAAAAATCAGACAGAGAATTTTAACATTTTCCGGGTGAAATTTTAAATCTATATGTCAAATTTAACAAATATTCTCCCAAAATGTAAATAGATTAAGCAGTATATTGTTTGTAAATTAAATTTTA
>JAPLEB010000146.1 GCA_026391555.1 Bacteroidia bacterium
TCCTCAACCTGTTCATCGGTAGTGCTTGTCGTAAGAGTGTTGCCCCCACCTACCAACAACTCTTCTACACGTGCGGCCAGTAGTTTTTTTTGTTCTACCGTTTCAAGCTCTTCTAACCTGCCAAAACTAATGATTATGCGATGGTGGATGCCCCAATTTAAGCGATAGCTCTCGCATAGCTTAAATACTGTGTACCGCTCACCGGTGGTTTTATTATGTTTAAAAAATGGTTTGATAAACATGTGGTAAAGCTACGCATCTCCTTATTGTTCAACAATAAGAGCGGGGGGACTACATTTTGATTTGAAAAATTTCTAATCTGTAACTGCTTGATTATATTCGTTATCTATTTTGGGGCTCTTAAAATTGTTAATAAATACCAGGTTATTAACAGCTTTTTTACTATTTTTATTGATTGGGGCTGCAATGTGGGTTAACCGCTATTGACCGGTTCCTCTGATTCACCTTTATCCGCTCTAAAACCATATTTATGCTCCAGAATCTTAAAGGGTACATCCCTGTGGTGATTTATTACTTTCTCTTTTCCTATCCAGCTCAATGTCGGCATATTGTTCTTTCTTCCTTTTTATTAATATTAATTTTACTTCCCGCCTGATCTAATTACAGACGATAAACACAAAACTGATTCACCTGTTTTTTTCTATACTTTCAGACAAGATCAAAAATACATATTATATAGGAGATCATGAAGAATAAAACAAGACTGAAATACTTTCTATCGAAGTGGTCTACTTTCCCACGCAGAAATTCTTAAAAATATTACCCAGTATTTCATCAGATGTGATCTGACCTGTTATCTCACCAAGGTAATGTATTGCCTGCCGAATATCAATCGCGATAAGGTCTTCAGGAATCTGATTATCAAGCCCTGTAATAACTCTTTCCAGACTTTCAGAAACACGAAGAAGTGTTTCATAATGTCTTATATTTGTGATTATTACGTCATCTGAACTTAACCTTTCCTTTACAACAACTTCACTCAACTTAAGCCTGAGATCATCTAGTCCTGATTTCTCCTTTGCAGAGATAAAAAGAAGTGTGTCCTTTTCTTCGAGACTGATCTTTTCAGCAATTTGAGATTGTCGGTCGGGAGAAGCCTGGTCTATTTTATTAATAAGAATAAACAGACGTTTTTCCGAGTCTCTGATCATCTCCCTGATCGCCCGGGCCCGTTTATTAATGGATTCAGCAGAGTCAGATATCTCATCTATCAACAGGATCACCGAGGCCTGACTTATCTTTTCATACGTCTTTTTAATACCCAGCGCCTCAATAACATCCGTAGTATCATGTAAACCGGCTGTATCGATAAATCTGTACTCGATGCCATCAATAACAATTGTATCCTCAATAGTATCGCGTGTAGTCCCCGGTATTTCTGATACTATTGCTTTCTCTTCCATTAAGAGAGCATTTAATAGTGTTGATTTACCTGAATTGGGTTTCCCAACAATAGCTACCGGGATTCCGTTCTTTACAACATTCCCAAGCAGAAAGGAATCAGCCAACCTGTCCGCCAGTTCTTTAACACTGGTAATAATAGATTTAAGTTCTTTTCTGTCTGCAAATTCAACATCTTCCTCACCAAAATCCAGTTCAAGTTCGATAAGCGAAGCAAAATTAAGTAGTTCATATCTTAGCCTGCCTATCTCTAAAGAGAATCCGCCCCGCATCTGATTTATTGCTAATTTATGAGCCGACCTCGTTGTTGATGCAATGATGTCGGCAACTGCTTCAGCCTGCGAAAGATCTATCCGCCCATTAAAAAAAGCCCGTTGAGTAAACTCGCCAGGTTTTGCAGACATGGCTCCATTTATAATTAGCAACTCAAGAATCCTCTTAACTATGTAGGGTGAGGCATGACATGATATTTCGACAGAGTTCTCACCGGTATAGGAGTGAGGCGCCCTGAAAACACTAACCAGAACTTCATCAATAATTTCCTCTCCAGAACGGATATCTCCAAATACAATCGTAAAACCTTTCTGATCAATTAGTTTAATGCTTTTATCTAAAGGAATAAATATCTTCTCACAGATACTAAAGCATTGTGAGCCGCTGATTCTTATTACTGCAATTGCACCACCAACTGCAGATGCCGGTGCACATATAGTTTCTTCCAATCTGATCATTTGTTAACATTGATATTTTACAAAGGTATGATTTTTTTCTCCTTTGTACTGAACCAATATGTCGTTATGAAGTTATGAAGTTCTATCTTCAAGACTTAACCTTAAAAACGCCATAACGCCATAACGTCATAACGCCATAACATCACAACACCTAAAACCATAACGCCTATTGCCTTTAAATGATAATTATCACTTAAATCTATCGAAAAGCCGACATTTAATAGGTATTTTTGAACTTTCAAGAACAGGATGTATAGATTATTTAAAAACATTTTTTCATTAAATTATTAATTATCTTACATTTATGAGCGTTTTGCTAAATAGAAACTCTAAAGTTATTGTTCAGGGGTTTACGGGAAGTGAGGGAACCTTTCATGCTACCCAAATGAGCGAATATGGCACAAAGGTAGTTGGTGGAATCACTCCTGGTAAGGGTGGACAAATGCATCTTGGATTACCCGTTTTCAATACTGTAAGAGAAGCGGTTGAAAAAACTTCAGCAGATGTATCTGTGATTTTCGTCCCTCCTCCATTTGCAGCAGACGCAATTATGGAAGCTGCCAGGGCAGGTATTAAGCTTATTATTACAATAACGGAGGGTATCCCGGTTGCCGATATGGTAATGGTCAAAGAGTATATAAAATCATTCGACTGCAGGCTCATTGGTCCAAACTGTCCTGGCATTATAACTCCCGGAGAGGCAAAGGTCGGGATAATGCCGGGATTTATACATAAAAGGGGTACTGTTGGAATTATTTCAAGGTCGGGCACTCTTACATATGAAGCTGTTGACCAGGTAACAAAGGCTGGTCTGGGACAATCAACATGTATTGGGATTGGAGGAGATCCTGTTATTGGTACCACTACTTTGGATGCTGTGAAGCTGATGATGGATGATAAAGAGACTGAGGCAATAATTATTATTGGTGAGATTGGCGGAAATATGGAAACTGAAGCTGCTGAATGGATTAGAGATAACAGTACCAAACCTGTCATCGGATTTATTGCCGGACAAACTGCCCCTAAAGGTCGAAGCAATGTGGAATTCATGTAGTTCAATCACCTGCTGATATAGGTATGACTGTCTTAAATGTCTTGAGGTCTTAACGCTACGCTGCCTTGAGGTCTTAATGCTTCGCTGCCTTGAGGTCTTAACGCTTCGCTGTCTTGAGGTCTTAACGCTTCGCTGTCTTGTGGTCTTAACGCTTCGCTGTCTTGAGGTCTGGAAGGGTCTGGAATTGCAGAGGACTTAAAAGACTTAAAAGACATTTCAGACATTTCAGACATTTCAAACTTTCTTCTATATTTGCAGGAATTTAAATTTGACAGACATGGGATTACTCGAAGGAAAAACAGCTCTGATTACCGGGGCATCGAGAGGGATTGGAAAATCAATTGCTCATAGATTTGCTCTGGAGGGCGCGGATATTGCT
>JAPLEB010000094.1 GCA_026391555.1 Bacteroidia bacterium
GCTTCGCCGAGCTCGTAAACTCGGTTCTCCGTTGCTTGCTGCGGAGTCAGCGAGCATTAAGAAATTACCTTAGGGGATCGAAGATTCTTCGTAGCTTGCTGCGAAAGCTTCATTTTCGAGGAGAAGTGAAAATTGTTCTTCAAAATATTCTTCTTTCACCCTTAAATAATGTTCCGTATAATTTGTGTATCGCTTCCAGTCTTTTATTGGCTTGTTCTTCTTATAATATTCTCCCAATAGTTTTTCAGTAACGATTATTTCATGGCCATACAGCGATTCTTTTAAGCATATCAATGCATTTGAAAACAAATAGTCAAAATAGGTTTGTTCATTATAGTTGTTTGGTCCAAATACCGTATTGCCCGATTTAATCAGACTGTCCCTTTTTGAGTTTAATTTTGATAGCTGAGATAAAATAACCGGATAATTATTTTCGAAAGCTATTTTCTTATTTATCATCATGCTCTGAATTATCTTTATTTTAATAAGTTCCGCAAGCGCTGTTTTTTTCAAAGCTTCATAAAGTTCACTTCCATTCGTATCAATTAACTGTAATTTTTCAGGCTGGGAACCGGGTTTTGAAGCAAATTCAGACATTACCAATGCCCTGAAACGGAGCATTTCTCTTGTCAGTTCTTCAAAAGTTACCGGTAAATCACCAATCTGTGCAAATGGGTCCTTTGCTATAAAAGAATGGTTGATATCCGGAACCGGGAATCCTGTGATATTCTGAAGTAATGCGGGAGATTCAGATAAAGCTGATTCATTATCAAACAGACCCGGAAGTGGATTCGCTATTTTTGACCCTGATATTTTATTTCCATAGAATGACCTTATCTGGGCAGGCGATTTTTCATTTGAGAACAACAAGGAAGCCGATTCACTTTTATTAAAGACAGTATTATTATAAAAGGAATATTTGTGATAATTTTTCGGATTTTCCCGAATTAATACCGGACTGTAACCGGGGCCAATATAAAAGGTGTTATTGAAGATTTTTGCATCTGCGAATGCATAATTTATATATACGAGGGCGCCCTTATCATTAAAACTGATGTTATCCCTGACAATTACAGCGCTGTCGTTTTTTGTATTGCAGAACCAGATAAGTCCATGGGTATTATGATGACTCAGGCTATACTGCCATACTGTGCCAGGGCTGTTTAAATCAGGATCGTAAAATGAGCCGTCATAATCCGGTGAGCGGTTAAGGAAGCCTTCGTTGTACTGAAATACAGTTCCTTTTGCACTACGTGAGAATATAGTATTTCCTGTAGTTTTTAAGGCTGTTTCGTAACAAAGATTATGTTCGACAATTCCATTATCGGTTAACCTTATGATCATGGCATTTTTAGCAATGTGGTGTATAATATTGTTTCGTACTATGACATTAGTGAATTTCCTTTTATCCCATTCTTTTGTGCCGGGATAATCATCATTTGAGACTTCATTGTTGAGAACAATTCCTTGATTATCTACATTATAAATAAGACATCCTTCAATGAGAATGTCATCGAAACGAGTAGCAGTAGTACTGTCCGATTCCGTAGCAATATAAATAGCTGCGGTTTTCTTCGACTTCATATCATTTCCTGGTATCCCTTTGATATTATTAATGATCAGGTTTCTCAAATGAATATGTTGTGCCAGACCATAATTAGCAGCTTTTATTTCGACTCCTCTGCGGTCGCCTTCTATTTCTGCGTTGTTGATTATTTGAAGTTCACTTATTTCCCAGAATGACTGATTATTGAGCCTAAGGACACCTTCTCCTTCCATTCCTGCTCCATCAATTATTGGAAGCGGACCTTTCCCATAGCTGCCAATTATTATTGACTCACTTTTCGAGCCCGAACCTTTGGGAGCCAACTGACCTCGCCAATAACACCCCGTTTTAAAAAGTAATTTTGCACCTGAAACGTTTATAACCGAATTAACTTTATTTAATGACTTCCATGCCAATTCAGGGGTTGTTCCCGGATTATTATCATTGCCATTGAAGGAATCTACATAAATTGTTTTATTTTGATTTTGTGCTGAAATGCTTGCGCTAAGCACTAGTATTGCAAAGATATTAAGCAATGTTTTCATAAAGCTGTTTCTAATAATTCCGGACTTAAAAATCTTATATCATGAATTAATTGATGTCTTATACTTAGGTCTTTCATATTTTGATTTTTTTTCCATTATAAAAGCCAAAAGTACCATAAATTCTTTGTCTGATCAATATTGGTTTTTTAATTTCATTGATATTCACCGAACAAGCTTTTCATCACAATCATTCTAATATTAGCAGCTAAACAATTACTTTATCCCCATATTATATAGAGTAAAGCTTAATATATCAGCATACTGCTCAATAGTCTTACTGATAGGAGTTCCCGCTCCATGTCCGGCCTTTGTCTCAATCCTGATAAGAACCGGATTTCTGCCATCCTGTTTAGCCTGCAGTTGTGCGGCAAATTTGAATGAATGTGCCGGGACAACCCTGTCATCATGGTCCCCTGTTGTAATAAGTGTAGCAGGGTATTTTGTACCTTCTTTTACCTTCTGAACAGGGGAGTATTTATATATGTATTCAAACATTTCCTTGCTTTCTTCTGATGTACCAAAATCATAAGCCCAGCCTGCCCCTGCTGTAAATGTATGATATCGGAGCATATCCATTACACCAACTGCCGGAAGTGCAACTTTCATTAGGTCAGGCCGCTGGGTCATTACAGCTCCCACAAGGAGACCTCCGTTTGATCCGCCTCTTATTGCCAGAAAATCTGATGAGGTATATTTTTTTTCAATAAGGAATTCACCGGCTGCGATGAAATCGTCGAATACATTCTGTTTATTCATTTTTGTACCGGCAAGGTGCCATTTTTCACCATATTCACCGCCCCCCCGGATATTAGCAACTGCATAAATGCCACCCATTTCAACCCATAGGGCTGTTGGAATACTGAACCCTGGTGTCTGACTTATGTTGAATCCACCATAACCGTAAAGAATAGTTGGATTTTTGTCATTAAGTTGGGTCCCCTTCCTGTAAGTAATGATAATGGGAATCAGTGTTCCATCCTTTGAGTTATAGAATAACTGTACTGACTCATATTCGTCCCCGTTGAAGGCAACGACAGGTTTCTTATAAACTACGGAATTACCGGTTTCCGGATCAAGTTTGTAAATTGTTGATGGCGTAGTGTAGTTTGTAAAAGAGAAGTACACTTCATTATCTTTCTTTTTCCCCCCGAATCCTGATGCTGTCCCAACTCCTGGAAGAACAATCTCCCGGACGAGCTTACCGTTTTTGTCATACTGTTTTACTTTAGAAATAGCATCGATCATATAATGTGCAAAAAAGTATCCTGAACAGGCTGCAGGATCAAGAACATTCCCTGTTTCAGGAATGAAATCGGCCCAGTTTTCAATACCTGGCTTTTCTGCATCAACTGTAATAATTTTTTTATTGGGTGCATTGAGGTTTGTTACTATGAAGAGTTTCGTACCCTCATTGTCAATAATTAAATGATCATTATCGAAATTATCAACAATAACGGTAAATTTACTTCCGGTTTTTTTCAGATCCTTAATATATAATTCATTACCGGTTGTTGAGATAGCTGCAGTTACAACAAGATATCTCCCGTCTTCAGTTACATACCCACCAACATATCTCCTTACTATATCAGAACCAAATAGAACCTTGTCATCAGATTGACTTGTACCAAGTTTATGGAAATAAAGTTTATGATGATCAGTCATAGCTGAAAGCTCACTACCCCTGGGTTTGTCGTAGCTTGAGTAATAGAATCCCTCATTACCATTCCATGAAAGGCCACTGAACTTAATATCAATCAGTGTATCGCCAATGATCTCCTTTTTTATGGCATCCATCACAATTACTTTCCGCCAGTCGGATCCGCCTTCTGATATGGAATAGGCAACTTTGCTGCCATCGTCCGAGAATTCCATTTCACCCAATGAGGTGGTTCCATCGACGGAGAATGTATTCGGATCGAGGAATATTTCAGGTTCTCCATTATCTTTCTGACGATAAACGACAAACTGGTTTTGCAATCCATTATTCTTAGAAAAGTAGGTATAATCACCTTCCTTAGAAGGAGCTGTGTACTTCTCATAGTTCCACATTTTTTCGAGGCGGGTCTTTATCTCCTGTCTGGAGGGAATATTTTCCAGATATCCAAATGTGACTTTATTCTGTTCCTTTACCCAGGTAGCAGTCTCTTCCGATTTATCATCTTCGAGCCATCGATATGGATCAGGAACCTGGGTTCCAAAGTAAGTATCAACAACATCACCCTTTTTTGTTACCGGGTATTCTATTTTCTTTTTCATTGGCTCCTTGCATGAAATCAGAATTGCCATTGCAATTGTTGTCAGGATTAGAGTTTTCATAAGATTTAACAGTTTATTATATTTTTCTTGATTTTAATAAATTACTCCAAAGAGAATCAATGCCACCGGAGGATTTTCCAGCCTCTTCTGATTGCTGCTTTTATAAGCTTTTTATCAGGATTAACACATACCGGGTTACCTACAGAGCTGAGTGCCTGAATATCTGAAATGGAATCGCCATAATACCAGGCATCTGATGATTCAGTGTTATTTTTTTCACAATACTCTCTTAGCCTGAGCATCTTCTCTTCACCAAAACAGAGTCGTCCGAGGGAGCGTCCGGTTAAATATCCGTTTTTAACCTCAAGATATGAGCAGATGATATCATCCATCCCCAGTGTTTTTGCCATTTCCTGACATATAGGGCCAGGGGCAGATGACAGGATTACCACTTTTGCATTTTTCTCTTTATGGGTTTTTATCTCAGACCTTGCTTCCGCGTAAACAGATGGTAAGAGTACCTCGTGGAATACCTCAGAGCAAAGATCAATCATTGTTTTTTCAGAGATACCCTCAACCCAGGTTACCATGTAATCAATAATTTTAAGAGGATCTTTGAGTTTAAGTTTGTAGACCAGCGAAAGATAAATAGCATGGGCAAGAGTTGTACGGGAAATAAGGCCCTTCTTAAAAGCGCCTCTGGCCAGTGCTTTCCCGCTGACTGCTTTGGTTATTGTACGGTCGAGGTCAAAAAATGCAATATAGTTATTACCGGTTCTATCTTTTGAAAAAATGGTTTCCATCAGGATTGTATATTGTATTTAATGCTGAAGGCATGATATTTACGTCAAATATTTTGGAGAAGTATAGTTCACCATCAACATGAAAAGGGACCACTTCCGAAAACTCAAGATTAATGCCGGGGGTTTGATAATAATTAACCCTTTTATCGGAAGTATGCTTTCCTTCAGGTACTTTAAGCAGGATACTGAATCTTTCAGGAAGTGAAAGTTTCTTTATCATGCAAACATCCAGTAACCCGTCATTTGCAATAGCCTTTGGTGTAAGTAAAAATCCGCCGGCAAACCTTCTGCCATTAGCAATGGTGTTTATAAAACAATCTGTTTCGTGCCTGCCGGTTACGGTTATAACTGTCATTCTTTTTTCTCTGAAGAACAGGAGTGTCTTAACAATATGCCAGATATATTTGTGTTTGCCGCCTTTTTTTACTTTCCCGGGTTCGGTATAATTCTCTGCAGCAACCTGTGCATCAAAGCCAAGCCCCATTCCATTCAGAAAAATCATTCCATTTACTTTACCGGCATCCATCGATATTACATTACATTTAAAGAATGTATCCCACTCTTTATCTCCAAACCGGTTGGGGAATCCTAATATTTGTATGAAATCATTTCCAGTACCGGCAGGAATTATACCAACAGTAACATCCTTTTTATTAACTAATGGCCTGGCTATTTCATTAAGTGTACCGTCGCCACCAACACCAATGATATACCTGAAACCTTTCTTAAAGTACGATTCGGACAACTCGGTTGCATGTCCGCTTCTTTCAGTTAAGACCAGTTCGGCATTAACATTATGTTTTTTTATCATCTCCTCCAGTTTGGGAACAATGGTCTTCGCGAACCCGTTACCCGCTATTGGGTTAATAATAAATACCCACTCCTTATTCAGATTATCCATATCAGAACCTTTTAATGTTTTTGAAATTTAATAATTCGTAACTAATTATAAGCAGACTCAATGACAGCTTTTACTGTCGCTATTATTTCAGCGTCGTTTTTTTCAATCAGCTCTTCTTGCTTGATCGGTTTATGTATTACAACATCTAATTTTGAATCGAAATTAATATAAAACCGGTTTTTCGGTTTCAGATTATAAAATCCATTTAAAGTAACCGGTAAAATTGCAATTTTGGTTGTCCTGAAAAGGTAAATGAATCCCTTATAGAAATCGTTGATCTTTCCATTGAGTGTTCTTGTCCCTTCAGGAAAAATTGCAACTGTTTGATTTTTTGATTTTTGTACAAGTTGCTCAAGCATCTGCCTGGTATTCTTAATAGTAGGTTCTTTAAAGGGGACATAGTCAGTCATCAGCAATATCTTACCAAAAAGCGGAATCTTAAGAAGACGTTCATGTCCAAACCACGATACTCCAGGGTAAAATGACATTATTGCAACAATATCAAAAAGGCTGGCATGGTTAGCCACAAGAATATATTTCTCTTCTTTTTTTATATTCTCTTTCCCATGTACCCGGAACTTTTTCCCGATTATCAGAAACACCGATTTTGCCCATAGTTGAGAGAGAAAGCGGATTGGACCTTTCAAATGTAACCAGGCGAAAATCAAGATAATAAATACACAAATAGCAGTATAGCAATTGAGTATAGCAAAAAGGGGGATCGAAATAACTGCGTAAAGCCGTGAACGCATTGTAAATGAATATATATTCAGGGCTGAAATATAACTATTTTTTATTCAAAAATAATATAGGATAAATGAAATAATCCTTAGTTCATCTGTTATATTAGCAGAATAATTGCATAATATGAAGACAATACTTCGGGGAAAAACCAGGGAGGTAGTTATTGACACCAATGGTCCGGTTATTATTATCGGGGAGTGTATAAATCCCACAAGAAGAAAAAAACTTGTATCCACATTACAGGAACGGAATTTTGAGTATGTCCTGGAACTGGCTGAAAGTCAAATAAAAGCCGGCGCTGATGTGCTGGATGTAAATGTCGGATTTCCTGGTGTTGATGATGTTAAATTACTGCCTGAAACAGTTTTGGCAATAAGAGGTAAGTTTGATGTCCCGCTTTGCCTCGATTCTCCTAACCCGAAAGCTATTGAAGCTGCTTTAAAAGTAGCTGGGGGCAAATGCCTGATCAATTCAGTAAATGGAGAAGAGAAATCAATGAAAGCTCTTCTACCTATTGCCAGGGAGTATGGAGCAGCAATAATTTGTCTGACAATGGATGATGATGGTATCACCCACGATCCTATAAAAAGATTGACTATCGCTGAAAAATTACTGGAAAGAGCACTTAAAGCCGGTATTAAAGAAGAGGATGTTGTTATCGATCCATTGGCAATGGCTGTAAGTTCAGATCCCCGGGCCTGTATTGTAACGCTTGAAACTATCAGGCTTGTCCATCAGAAACTGGGACTGAATATCACTCAGGGTTCAAGTAATATCTCTTTCGGATTACCAAACAGGGAGGTTCTCAATTCTGCATTCATGACCCTTTCTATTCTTAACGGACTGACCTGCCCGATTGCTAATCCTGAGAAAATTACTGCAATAGTCCGGGCAACCGATCTGATTCTTGGCAGAGATGATTATGCCGTGCGGTTCGTGGAAAATTTTCAGGCTGGAGGTAGTTAGATTATTATCTGTTTATCATTCTAAATATATTAAGGTATGTCTGGTATTAAACCTGCACGCAGATGGCAACCAGCCTTTTACCCTTTTAAGCGGGGAAAATTCGGCAGACGTGTTTTGGCAAAAACAGAACTTTGTGTTAAGGGTCCTTTATTCGGCTGTCGTATGTGTGGGAATTGCCTGCTTCAGGAGACAGCATTTATCTGCCCTATGGAATGTCCGAAGGGGATGAGAAATGGTCCATGCGGCGGAGTAACCCCTGAAAAAAATTGTTATGTTGACGAAACCCGTAAGTGTGTCTGGTACACTATTTATAAAAGAGCGCTTAAGACAGGGAGGGAAGAGACTCTTCTTGAGGTATTGCCTCCTCTTGATTGGGATAAGGTTGGAACTGAAACATGGGGCGATGTGGTCAGGCAGATCAGGAAGGTCGGTACAGGTAAATTTATAGGCGCGATATTATCAAAAAATAAGCTAAAAAAGACTGAGGTCTGGGATAGCGTTTTTAAAACTATCCGTCAACCTGAATGGTGGAATGGCGACTCTGATTATCATCCGGCGACATCCGGTGAACCAGCCTCCGATCTTGAGAGGCGATTACGAAATGGGGAATTTGTTGTAGCTACAGAAGTGACACCACCGCTTAGTGCCAGAACAGACAAACTCATTAAGGACATTGAGTTAGTCAAGCCTTATGTAACAGCAATTAATTTCACTGATTCTTCATCCGCCAATCCTAAAATGTCGAGTATTGCCTGCTGCAAGGTGGCACTTGACCTTAAAGCTGAACCGGTATTACAGATTGCTGCACGCGATACAACACGCTGCGGATTGCAATCTCATATTATCGGTGTAAATGAAATGGGGATTTATAATGTACTATGTATTACAGGAGACAGCCCCAGAGTAGGCCCCTCTCCAACGGGCAATATGAATTTAGTTGATGTAGATTCGGTGCAGATGCTTTGGATATTAAGAAGGATGAGAGATGATGGTATCTATCTTGATGGCCGGAAGATGAAGTATCCTCCTAAACTATTCCTTGGAGCGGCCACTTCTCCTTTTGCATCAGATCCTGTGTTACAGGCAATTAAAGACCATAAAAAAGTAAATGCCGGCGCCCAGTTTTTCCAGACGAATCTTATTTTTGAACCCGACAGGCTTGACCTGTGGCTTGAACAGCTTGATAAAAGAGATGTCCTGAAGAAAGTATTTATTCTTGTTGGTATTGCACCTCTTAAAAGTTATAATATTGCACAATATCTTCATACGAAAGTTCCGGGTGTAAGTTTACCTGAAAATATACTGAAACGCATGGAGAAAGCTGGAGAATCAGCGTTAGAAGAGGGAGTTCAGATAGCCCTTGAACTGGTCGACTCAATAAAACATAAACAGGGTGTAAATGGGATTCATATTATGACATTAGGGTGGGAATCGATGGTTCAGAGGATTGTGGTGGAAAGTGGTCTGGCTAAAATTGACTAATCAAAAATGTTAAACAAGACATTTCAATTTGACTTTAAAGATTTGAAACTTAGTGTTTCCCGGATTGAAAAGGGTATTGGATACAATGATGGACAGGACCGTGAAATAGTCACTGAACTTATTGTAGATATATTTAAAGAATCTCAGGAGATAAGCAATATTAAAGCCCAATATACCATCTTCCAAGGTGCTCAGTTTGATAATGAAACCAAATCGGTTGAGATCAACAATGTCAGTTTTCACATAAAAAAAATTGTCTTCGGGCAGATAAAAAAATCAGATTCAATCGCGATCTTCCTTTGTACTGCGGGAGAGGAGATTGGAATACGGAGCAGAAAAGCCATGCAGGAGAGAGATTTCTTACGGGGTTATATCTATGATGTTATTGGAAGTGAAATTGTTGAGGCAGCTGTGGATATGATGCAGAACGAACTTGAGAAATCAGTTATTTCTTCCGGAAAGAAAATAACTAACCGGTATAGCCCTGGGTATTGTGGTTGGGATGTGGCGGAACAGCATAAATTATTCCGGCTTGTCCCAGGTAATTATTGTGGAATAAGATTAACGCAATCCGCTCTCATGGATCCGGTGAAATCAGTTAGTGGTATAATTGGCATAGGTAAAAATGTTAAAATGAATCCTTATACATGTAGTTTGTGTGATTTGAAGGATTGTATCTATCGTAAGGCGAAGGAAAGATAAAAGATAAAAGTAAAAAGACAAAAGTAAGAAACATGGAGACGGAGTACTCCCCCTCTTTGCGAAGTAGAGAGAGCCTGCCCTGAACGAAGTGAAGGGGGGAAGGTTGTGAGTTCATGAGGATTGGGCAGGGGAAGGGTTAAAAATTAATAAGAGTTTTTATATTTTTCAAATGCTTCAGCAATCTTAGCCTGATTTTGGTCGCCGGCATGAACAAGCACACGATAACGGAGATTTAAAACTGTCCCTTTCTTCATGAAAGTCTCGGTTCCGTTTTCAGGCCAGTACATCGGTGTTGGCGACATGAAGCCATAATCGCGTGTGAACCATGGTGAAGGATACCATGGGTTAGAAGGATGCTGGAAAATTGCCAGACCTTCAATTGCATCACCGCGTTTGCCATAAAAATCCATCCATGGTGAATTTTTCCCAAAAGTATCTTTTTCACTTTTTATCCCTTCGGCATTTATCATTGTCCCTCCGTTTTTAACTGACAAATCTGCTGCCATTCTTGCACTGAACAGGGAATGGTTTGTCTTCTTAATAGTTACATCAATCAGCATCTCCATCTTGATCTCAACATCAATCTGGCTTACTGTAGCTGATGGTGCGGTGATGATAATCGTCCTTGTGTCTTTGACCGGGGACATTGCTCCCGGCCTGCTCCAGATACATTCATCAGTGATAATAACCGTATCACCGCCCTGCCTGACTATTTCGGCATTAACCGAGATGATCCGGCCCCTTTCCAGTCCTTCCTGCCAGTAGTTTCCGCCATTAACAAGATCACATCCAAAGAATAGTGAGCTGTGATGTGGATATTGTCCGTTGCGCATCGATGTAACAGAGCCTTCTGAAACCGGCCCATTCACAGGATAGAAAAACGGATACTTCTCATCGTCTGAAAAGATATAGCTTGTAAAATATTTTTTATCAATTGTGACGTTAATTTTTGAGCCGACCTTTGCTGCACTGATTTTTGCGGCCGAAATAGGTATTACAATCATAAAACCTGCAATCAGGAAAGTAGCAATAATTAGTTTCTTCATTATACTATGAATAAGAAAATTACATTTTAATATAGTCAGTTCCATAAGGAGCACGCTGTGTACGGGAAAGCATTGAGTCAGCTTCATTATCATCCACGAATAATTCCTTATCAGGGTTCCAGGTAAGCTTCCTGCCCAACTTCATTGCTATATGGGTAACAAGACAAACACTGCATGCGCGATGACCAAGCTCAACCGGTGAAATTGGTTCTTTACGCGATTTGATACAATCGAGCCAGTTCCCATGCTGATTGTCAGATACATAAAGATGTATCTCATTGTCCTTAATTACTGAAGTAAGGATTTTAGGATCACTGGCATCAAGAGCTATACTGCTATTGGATTTTGCAACAGGATCGCTCGGGGAAGCAGTATATGAACCGCGTGTTACGAAAATCCAGCCTTCAGTTCCTTCGTATCTGATACCGTTGGGATAGCCACCGCTGGTGAGCATTGTTATTCCGTTTTTATATTCAGCTTTTGCCATAAAATCGCCATGAACATCCCATAAACCTGATTTTGGAAATTGTGCTACTGCTTCAATTGAAACAGGGCCTGTAAGTTCGGTATCCATACCCCATGCAGCAGAATCGAAATGGTGTTGTCCCCAGCCTGTGATCATACCTGCACCGAACTGTTCGCAACGGAGCCAACCCGGACGATTTTTCAGACTGTTTTGCGGATGAACCCGGATCTCTGTATAATAAACTTCGGGAGTTGAACCTAACCATGCATTATAATTTAGGTTTTTAGGAACTGGCATATCTGCTGCCTCTGGTCCTGACGGATCGCCCGGAAGGCCTATCTTAACTGTCTCCAGTTTTCCAATCCTTCCGTTCCTGACCAGTTCGGCGGCAATTCTGAACTGCGGCATTGAGCGCTGTTGTGTACCTACCTGGAGGATAACCTTTTTACGTTTAATAACATCACTTAGTAACCTTCCTTCTTTAATGGTAAGTGATGTTGGTTTTTGTACATAAATATCTTTACCTGCCAGAGCAGCTTCAATTGCAGGTTGTGAATGCCAATGGTCCGGCGTTGAGATGATTACAGCATCAATGCTTTTATCAGCAAGCATCTCATGGTAGTCCCCGTAGGTTTTGACATCCACATAGCCGGCGCTTCCGGTCTTCCTGGTATAGAAGTCTTCAATAAACTGTTTACCTTTTTCAGCCCTGTTTGAATCGAAGTCAGCAACGGCGACTATTCTTGCAACGTCATAATTTAATGTCTCTGCCAGATCATGAGTCATGGCAATTCGTCCAAAACCGATCTGCCCGATATTAATCTTTTCACTTGGAGCGTTTTTCCCAAACACGCTTGAAGGAACAATGGTTGGAAATCCACTAAACACAACTGATGACAGAAGGGTTGCTTTTACAGATTTATCAAGGAACTTTCTTCTTGATATTGTTTTAGTTTCTTTTTTCATCTCTTTGAGATTAAGCATGTTATAATATTTTTCATATATGGATACATCAAGGATTTATTACAAATTTTGTATATTAAAATTTCACCACTTCCCAATAAGCTTTCTTTGGTTGCAGATTCTGGTCGAACAGCAGGGGATAGTTTTTTCTTCCTTTAACAGGAAAATTATCGAGCCAGCTGCTTTTATCAGATACGTTCCAGAATGTTACCCCGGTGATAACATTTTTATAATCGCGGAACACTCTGAATACCATTTTATACTTTTCAAGCTGCTTCTGTTCTCTTTCTGCTGTAAAAACATTATCAGCGGGATTGGTTTCATTTGATGAATATACCGACACATCAAGCTCGCTGATCTGTACCTTTAAGCCAAGTGAAGAGAATTTTTCGATTGCATCCCTGAGGTCTTTTTCAGTCGGATTATTGATATTCCAATGTCCCTGCAGGCCAATACCATGCACAGGCACTCCGGCATCTAAAAGCTGTTTCAGCAGACGATAAACTTTATCTCTTTTGCCTGCAAATTCAGTATTATAGTCGTTATAAAAAAGCTTTGCATCAGGATCGGCTTCATGAGCCCACTGAAATGCTTTAGCAATATACTCTTCACCACATATCTTATACCAATCCGTCTCTCTTAAGAATTTAGAATCATTATCACCAACTGCTTCATTAACAACATCCCAGGCATATACCTTTCCTTTATATCTTGTAACTACCTGTGTTATATGATCTTTCAATCTGGCTAACAGCACCTCTTTTGTAACAGTGTTTCCCTCTGCATCTTTAAACATCCATGCAGGTGTCTGCTGGTGCCAGCACAGATTATGTCCGCGTATCAGCATCCCGTTTGCATTTGCATAATTTACAATTTTATCGGCATTATCCCAGTAGTACCTGTTTTCTTCAGGATGAATGGGACCAACTTTCATTACATTTTCAGCCGTAAGGCTTCCAAAATGTTTTAAAATAAGTGCTGACTGAGATCCGGTCAGGGAGGTTGGTGAGACAGCTACCCCGATAGGAAAGAAATCCTTGTAATAATCTTTCAGCCCTTTTATTGAGTCCGGATATATTTCAGTTCCTGGTTCATTATTCCCGGCTATTGCTTTTTTGCATCCGGTGAAAAGCAAAAGAACAGCGATTAAGAAGTAATATGAAATAAATCTCACAAGTGTATTAAAAACGAAAGGATTTTTCTTCATAAAGGTGCTTTTAGTGATGAATGGATCATGACGCTAAACAGTAAAAGTCCTCTGGCAACCGATAAAAATGAAGACCATATAAAAGTACTCATTTTTTAATATTTTTTTATAACTTTAAACACTCCGGACTTTAGCTCACTTTAGTCGCTGGTAAGTTAAGAAGAAAAATGAAAGTACTATTATTAAAATTAATTAGAACTTATGTTATTACTTGGAATTGATTTAGGGAGTTCTTCGGTTAAGGCTTCGGTTATTGAAGGAGAATCAGGTAAATGCCTGTCAACAGCCTTTTATCCTACTGATGAGATGAAAATCATTGCCCTGAAACCGGGCTGGGCAGAACAGGATACTGAGATATGGTGGACTAATCTGAAAGCGTCAATTGCTGACTGCACCGATAAGCTCGGGCAAAAGAAAAACGATATCGGCGCTATAGGTATTTCTTACCAGATGCACGGACTTGTTACAGTCGACAGAAACAATAAGGTATTGCGCCCTTCAATAATCTGGTGCGACAGCAGGGCAGTGAGTTATGGTGAAAAAGCATTTAATTCATTGGGCAAGGATCACTGCCTTTCACATCTGCTTAATTCTCCGGGTAATTTTACAGCATCAAAACTTGCCTGGGTCAAAGAGAATGAACCTGATCTGTATTCCAAAATACACAAGATAATGCTCCCCGGTGATTATATTGCTTTAAGATTAACCGGAGAAATAAGTACTTCATTTACCGGACTTTCAGAAGGTATTTTTTGGGATTTTACGAGAAATATGGTTTCGGAAGAATTAATGAGCTATTTTGGTTTTAATTCTGATATTTTACCTGAAGCAACTCCTTCATTTTCGATAAGCGGGCGACTTCTGAAATCATTAGCGTCGGAGTTGGGATTACCCCCAGGAATACCTGTCTCATACAGAGCAGGTGACCAGCCCAATAATGCTCTGTCTCTGAATGTTCTTAATCCTGGCGAAGTTGCGGCAACTGCAGGTACTTCGGGTGTCATTTATGGTGTAACCGATAAGAAAAAATATGATCCTCTTTCGAGGGTAAATACATTTTTACATGTAAACCACAATCATACAGATACACGCCTGGGTGTGCTGTTATGCATAAACGGGACCGGAATACTCAATTCGTGGCTGAGGCGTAACACCGGTGGTAACATGTCGTATAATGAGATGAATAATATGGCAGAAAAAATTTCCCCGGGATCGGATGGACTTTGTATATTACCGTTTGGCAACGGAGCTGAAAGGATGCTTGGGAACAAAGATTTGGGTTCGCGGATTACAGGTTTAAACTTTAACACACATACCGGCGCTCACTTGTTCAGAGCAGCTCAGGAGGGTATCGCATTTTCATTCAGGTATGGCCTTGATATTATGAAAGAGACAGGAATTGATCCACAGTTGATAAGAGCCGGTGAAGCAAATATGTTTCTTAGCAAAGTTTTCCGGGAATCTTTATCTAACATAACGGGAACGGTAATTCATTTGTACAATACTGATGGATCAATAGGCGCTGCAAGAGGTGCAGGTATCGGCTGTGGTTTCTACAAATCTGAAAAAGAGGCATTTAAAGGGCTTGCTGCTGTGGGAGTTACAGAGCCAGACAGGTCAAAATCAGTTGATTATGAGGAGGCATATCTAAAATGGAAAAATCTTCTTTCAGAAATTAATTATTAATTTCTCTTTACGTACTTTGTGCAAACTTTGCGGTTTATGGATTTGAAATTTTGTTTTATATAAATAATATTCACTATGATTTACAAAAGAAAAAAAGAAACTTATCCCGGTATCGGGAAGATTGAATTTGAGGGTAAAAAATCTAAGAACCCCCTGGCATTCAGGTGGTATAATGCCGAAGAGAAAGTAAGCGGCAAAAAGATGAAAGATCATCTTCGTTTTGCAATTGCTTACTGGCACTCATTCTGTGGTGATGGTTCAGATCCGTTTGGAAATGCTACCAGGCTCTATCCCTGGAAAGATGCGAATAACGATGATAAAACAAAGCAAAGGCTTGATGCTGCCTTTGAATTTATAACAAAGATTGGCGCCGGGTATTATTGTTTCCACGATACAGATATTGTTGGTGACGGATCTGTTTTCGAGATTGAAAAACGACTCGAAAAGATTGTTCCCGTAATGAAAAAGATGCAGGAACAGACAGGTGTTAAGCTACTTTGGGGAACAGCAAATCTCTTTTCAAACCCGCGATATATGAATGGCGCTGCCACAAATCCCGATTTTGCCGTTGTTGCAAACGCAGGTGTACAACTTAAAAATGCAATTGCTGCAACTGTTGCCCTGGGTGGAGAAAATTATGTATTCTGGGGCGGGAGGGAAGGTTATATGAGCCTTCATAACACTAATATGAAAAGGGAACTTGAACACATGGGCATTATGCTCTCGATGGCACGTGACTATGGCAGAAAAATCGGATTCAAGGGGACATTCCTTGTTGAGCCCAAACCGATGGAGCCTTCAAAACATCAGTACGATTTTGATGTTGCCACGATTATTGGATTTTTACGTCAGCATGGCCTGGATAAAGATTTTAAACTGAATATTGAAGTCAACCATGCCACGCTTGCCGGTCATACTTTCCAGCATGAACTCCAGGTCGCAGCGGATGCAGGGTTACTTGGCAGCATAGATGCCAACAAAGGTGATTACCAGAACGGTTGGGATACCGATGAGTTCCCGACAAATATCTATGAGATAACAGAGGCAATGATGGTGATCCTCCAGGCAGGCGGATTCACAAAGGGAGGAATCAATTTTGATGCAAAGATTCGTCGTAACTCAACAGATATAGAAGATATTTTCATAGCTCATATAAGCGGGATGGATACTTTCGCCAGGGCTCTTGTCATTGCTGACAAAGTACTGAAAGATAGCGACTACCTTAAATTGAGAAAGTCAAGGTATGAATCGTTTGATAAGGGTACCGGTAAAGATTTTGAAAAGGGGAAGCTTACTCTGGCAAAGTTGAGAGATATTGCTTCTGAGATAGGTGAACCTGAAACCCGTAGCGGAAAACAGGAGCTTTACGAGCAACTGATTAATATGTATCTGATTTAACACTAATTCTGGCCTGATTTAAAACTATGTGCTTCTCATCGTGACTCAGTGTAAGTTGTTGCTTTTTGGTTACAAAGAGATTAAAAGATAAGACTAATTATTTTGTCGAGGAAGTAACTTTAAAGACCGGCGGATTGGCAATCGATTTTTTCACTTTGCATAACTCTGCAACGCTGATGACTGAAGTTTTATATTTTTCAGGAAAATCGTGCGGTAATTGAATGTCGAGAGTTATGTTGACCGGCAAACCTGTTTCCTCGCTGAATTCGTTTTTTTGAATGATTTTGATATTATCAGCAGGGATATTACGGTTATCGCAGAATGATTTGACATAGATTCCTGCACATGTACCAATTGAGGCTAAAAAAAGTTCAAAAGGGGAAGGAGCTGTATTACCACCACCGCCACTAATTGGCTGATCGGTTTTAATTACGTGGCCTTGTGAATGAGCCGTGATTACTTTACCACCATCAAATGTTATTTCCATGATATTAAATTTGTTATATTCTACTTCAATAATTTAAACAAATGAATTAGAGAAATGTTCCAGCTTCTGCAACCGATCAGAAAAAATTGAACGCTAAAGGTCTAAATTGTACCATTCAGAGATATTAGCTTTGTTATTATTTTGAAAAGTACGGTGATTAAATTCATTCGTATGTCTGTTGTACTCATAGTCTTTTTGCCATTCCTCAGCCTTTTCAACAGTCTCCCTTATGGCATCGAGAATAAATAGTAACTCATCATTAGTCATTGTTGGATGAAGCGATAACCTTATCCAGCCTGGTTTCATTGAAAGGTCTCCTGCATCTATTTTATCGGTTATCTCTTTAGAGAGCTTAAAATCAACATTCAACAGAAAATGGCCATAAGTACCTGCACATGAGCATCCTCCCCTGACCTGTATTCCGAACCTGTCGTTAAGCAACCTGGTAATAAGGTTATGATGTATATTATCAACATAAAAAGAGAAGATTCCAAGCCGCTCCCTTATATCTCCTGCGAGAATATGGAGATTTTTAATTTTCGATAGTTTATTAAAAACTAATTCAATAAGTTCTTTCTCTCTCAAATGTATCTTTCTGGTATCCATGTTTTCCTTAAGAGTAACAGCAAGTGCTGCCTTAATACCCTGAAGAAACCCGGGTGTCCCTCCGTCTTCTTTAACCTCTATGTCACTTATATAACGATAACCTCCCCATCTGTTTGTCCATTTTAAGGTACCTCCACCAGGACTATCAGGGATATCGTTTTTGTACAGAGCTTTGTTGAAAATCAGAACTCCTGCACTCCCGGGTCCTCCAAGAAACTTATGCGGTGAAAAGAAGATAGCATCAAGCTGATGCATCTTGTCAGCAGGGTGCATATCAATATCAACATAAGGTGCTGAGGCAGCAAAATCAACGAAGCAATATCCATTATTCTCATGCATTATCTTTGCAAGATCATAGTAAGGAGGAATATACCCTGTAACATTGGAACATGCTGAAAAAGAGCCTATAAGCAAAGGACGATCTTTGTATTTGACTATCTCTTTCCGTAAGGCATCAGGATTGACAGTAAGATCAGAAGAGGGCTCAAGAACAACTACATCGGCAAGTGTCTCAAACCATGAGGTATGATTAGAATGGTGCTCTGTATGTGTTAAAAAAACAACAGGACGGTTTTCATTCGGAATGTCCTTACATTTATTATAATCCCCATGTGTGAACGCACAGAAGTTTATTGCCTGTTCAGGAACCTTTAAACCGAGAATTCTTTGGAGCTTGGCAATTGCCGAGGTCATACCTGTCCCGGTGAATATCAGAACATCTTTATCATTGGCATTCACATGATGCTTTACTATCTTTTGCGCAAAATGATAAGCATCTGTCATTGCTTTTCCCGTAGCTGTAGATTCCGAATGAGTATTTCCCACCATCGGGCCGATATCTTCAGATATCCTTTTTTCAATTGGAGTGTAAAGTCTTCCGCTCGCTATCCAGTCAGCATAAATCAATTTTTTTGATCCATAAGGCGTATCAATTATTGCATCAATACCAATAATGTTCTGACGGTACCTATTAAAATATTTTTCAAGTTCTGTCATAACCGGATCAGGATCAAATTTGACTCTTTCAGAAAGCTGAATTTCTTAAGTTGATAATTTTTTCAAAATTAGCTTTAACTAATGAAACTATTACAATATATCACACCCTTTGTACAATGATATAGAAAAAACTGAGATTATCGCACCGGAACTTAACCTCTTTCCGATACATTGTTAAAATTCATAATGTTGTAATATGCAGAATGTAAGATACATAATAAACAGAGGGGGGAGGACGAAAATTAGGTTTTTAGAAAACTAATAAATATATTTGTCTCAGACAACGGAACCGGAAAAGGAAGTTTTTTGGTGTTGTACTAAAATTCATCATCTATATCAAAATAAATATATTTTTTCTAATATGAAAAACAAAATTCAGGTAGCTATGTGTGCCCCGCTTGTAATCATGTCGTGCACCCCAAATCAGAAAAATGAACCAAAACCGAATATTATATTTATTTTGGCAGATGACCTTGGTTATGGCGATTTAAGTTGTTACGGACAAGAGAAGTTTTCAACACCAAATATTGACAGGCTTGCTAAGGAAGGAATATTATTCACTCAAAATTATTCTGGCTGTACAGTTTCTGCTCCTTCACGCTGTAGTCTGATGACAGGTCTTCATACCGGACACACATTTATTCGGGGAAATAAGGAAGTATCACCGGAAGGGCAGTTGCCATTACCTGCTGATTCATATACAATAGCCGAGATGGTTAAGACTCAAGGATATACTACCGGCGCTTTTGGTAAATGGGGCCTTGGCAAACCCGGATCGGAAGGAGATCCGAATTTTCAGGGATTTGATGAATTTTTCGGATATAATTGTCAGAGACTTGCTCATAACTACTACCCTGATCATCTATGGCACAACCAGGAAAAGGTTATCCTGAGTGAAAATGAGGGCGCAAATAAAGGATCATACGGGCCCGACCTGATCCATAAGGCTGCTTTGAAATTTATGGAGACAAATAAAGACAAACCTTTTTTTCTGTTTTATGCTTCCATTATTCCTCATGCAGAGCTTTTTGCACCCGAGAAATATATGGAAATGTTCAGGGGAAAGTTTGATCCGGAAAAATCTTTTATTGGAATTGATTCGGGTCCACAATTTCGTCAGGGCGGTTATGGTTCACAACCAGAATCTCATGCAGCTTTTGCGGCCATGATTCATTTGCTCGATGATCAGGTTGGGGAACTCATGGTAAAACTAAAAGAGCTGAATCTGGATAAGAATACCCTGATAATATTTTCGTCAGATAATGGACCCCATAAAGAAGGAGGAGGTGACCCCGGTTATTTTAATAGCAATGGTGGGCTAAGAGGCTTCAAACGTGATATGTACGAAGGAGGTATCAGACTTCCAATGTTAGCCAGTTGGCCCGGTCATATTAAACCTGGTGTTAAGTCAGATCATATCGCAGCATTCTGGGATGTGATGCCGACTATTGCCGATGTTACAGGAATTAAAACTCCTTCAGGGATTGATGGAATATCTTTTCTCCCTACACTTCTGGGAAAGAAACAAAAAAAACATGATTATCTATATTGGGAATTTCATGAACAGGGAGGGAAAATTGCAATTCGCATGGGTGATTGGAAAGCTGTCAGAAATAATATTGATAAAGATCCACAAGGCTCAACAGAACTCTACGATCTGTCTTCAGACAGAAGCGAAACAACCGATCTGGCTTCAAAACATCCTGAAATTGTTAAAAAAATTGAGGGATTGATGAAATCATCTCATACGCCGTCTGATTTTTTCAAATTCAGTTCTGAAACAATTACTAAATAGAGGCCCTGGATACTTAAGTTATAAAAATAACCTGAAATATGAATTCTAAATGTATAAAGTCATGCAGTCAAAAAAACTAAACTTACTCGTCAGCCCACTGTGTTTTCTTTCCATTGGAGCAATGCAAATAATAGACGCTCAAACTGTTGAAAAGCCTAATATAGTAATTATTTATGCTGACGACCTTGGATATGGTGATATCAGCTGCTATGGAGCTACCAAAATAAGTACCCCAAATATTGACAATTTAGCCAGACAGGGATTGCGGTTCACAAATATGCATGCTACTTCTGCAACAAGTACTCCTTCGCGTTACTCCTTGCTGACTGGTAAATATGCATGGCGAAAAAAAGGAACCGGTATTGCGGCAGGAGATGCATCAGCTCTTATTCAACCAGGACAAACAACTTTACCATCATTATTAAAGAAGGCCGGCTATACAACGGCTGTTGTTGGGAAATGGCATCTTGGATTAGGTACTGCCGGAGGTACTGACTGGAATGGTGAAATTAAACCGGGGCCCATGGATATTGGCTTCGATTATAATTTTCTGATACCGGCTACCGGTGATCGTGTGCCCTGTGTATTCGTAGAGAACCGTCGTGTAGTGAATCTTGATCCCAAAGACCCGATAGAAGTAAGCTATTCACACCCGGTAGGAAACGAACCGACAGGAAAAAATCATCCTGAATTGCTGAAAATGCAGTTGAGTCATGGGCATGATCAGACTATAATTAATGGTATAAGCCGCATTGGCTATATGAGTGGAGGCAAGGCAGCGCGGTGGGTGGATGAAGATATTGCAGATATAATTACCGGCAAAGCCAAAAAGTTTATTGAAGGGAATAAGGATAAACCTTTCTTTCTTTATTTTTCCACACACGATGTTCATGTTCCACGGGTTCCTAATGCAAGATTTGCAGGAAAGAGTGGCCTCGGTCCCAGAGGAGACGTAATTCTTCAACTCGATAATTCAGTTAAAGAAATAATGGAAACTCTTAAAGCTCTTGACCTGCTGGGAAAAACAATTGTGATCTTTTCCAGTGATAATGGTCCCGTACTAAATGACGGCTATAAAGATCAGGCTGTAGAACTGCAAAACGGACATAAACCTGCAGGGCCATTCCGTGGTGGAAAATATAGTGCCTTTGATGGAGGAACAAGGATTCCTTTCATAGTATACTGGAGCGGACGTGTGAAACCAGGCGAATCAAAAGCCCTTGTGAGCCAGATCGACTTTATGAGGTCATTCGCGATGATGGTGGGAATAACGATCCCTGACAATGAAGGCATTGACAGTGAGAACAATCTTAATGTTATTTTAGGTAAATCTCAAAAAGATCGTGATTATGTTATTGAACAGAATGCCAACAATACTCTTGCGATATTAAAAGGTAATTGGAAATATATTGAACCCAGCAATGCAGATTCGTACAATCGATTGGTTAATATTGAATTGGGTAACAATCCTCAGCCACAGTTATATAATTTAAAGACTGACCTTGGTGAGAAGAACAATGTTGCCAGCACAACCCCCAAAATTGTTAAAGAGCTTTCAAAATTACTTGAAGAGATAAAGGGGAAAGGCTTTCAGACTCAGGAGGATTTTAAGCTGAAGTAGCAGGACGATCCGGATTTTTTTGTATTTTAAATTTTAATAAATATTTTGTTCTTATAGAGCCAATAACAGAGATACCACAGGGATGCCCATACAGCCAAACTGTTTATTATTCCAACTGTCAGGTCCCCTCCCCACGAAAACAATGCCTTAGTGAAAGGAGTGAAAATTCTACTCAGGAAATCGCTACCCCCTATTTCGAAAAACAGATAAATAAAAATGCAGTTCATACCAACTATTATAAACATTTTGGACCCAACCGCGAATATTTTTTTAACATCAATCAACCAATAGCAGAGGCAGAGAGCCAGGATGGTCCAGCCTCCGCTTGCAAATACAAATGAGGATGTAGCGATCTTCTTAATAATTGGAGTCACAAAATTAAGAGAGTATCCTATTATTAAGGCTGTTACTCCGGCTATTAGCATAATTTGAATTTTCTTTGCCACTGTCTTATCACTCATCAGGAGTTTACCAAAGAGAACACCCCAAACAGTATGGGCAATAGTCGGGAAAGCATTTATTGATGCCCAGGGACTTTTTGACACGCCCTCCAATTGGTTATTAACCCATGCTCCAAGATTATGGTAAACAACCCAGGGTTGATTAAAGCCATCAACAGGGAAAAATCGGTATGCAAGATCTGTAAGTAAAAGAATAATTAAAGTGAATATAACCTGAAAAGGAACGCTTTTCTTCATTATAAGGAATGCAACTAAATAGGTAACTGATAGTTGAGTAAGTACATCCTGCATCCTGAAAACTATTTCCCCTGGCTTAATACAATATAAAGCCCATCCCAAAAAAAGTAATAAGAATGAACGTTTAAAAGCATGAAGTGTAATTAATCTGTTGGAATCCCCCTTTTTTAACCTATTGGCTACAGCAAAGGGAATACTAACCCCGACAATAAACATAAAAAAAGGCTGTATTAAATCCCAGAAATGTAATCCATGCCATTGATGATGACTGAGCTGGGTTCCGATAAATTGCAGAAATTTATTATCAAAAGAGCCAAACTGGCTAAAAAGGCGGGTGCTCTCACCCATTAAAAGAAACATGGTGAGACCACGAAAAAAATCTATTGAATTCACCCTTTCTGCTATTGGAGAGCTCACACTTTGTGCATTTGAATCCATTCTTTTCAAATTAATTAATTCTTAACAGGAATGTTAAAATTTTACACCATGCATAAAGATCTTTGACTGTAATAATGTGACTCATGGTATCTTTCTATTCTATGATTTTGTTTCTGAATTTCGTGATTTGCGATTTTTGGTTTACGGCCCATATTATCATAGAAAAAACAAATATATAACAAAGTGAAAACATTCAATACACTACCAGATTTAAATTACACAAAATATTTTACTTGGTTTATAAAACTTAATCCATAAATTTGTTTCACACATAATTATCAGGGAAACTGGTTTACTAAAATGTATACAAAATGTATCAATTTGTAAATAAGTAATATACATTTAGGATGATTAGAATTTATGATCGGAGGAATTTTATTAAGCATACTACAATAGCTATTGGGGGGGGTAACCTTAGCCGGGTTGGGTTTGACTAAAAAAGTTTATTCACAACCAGTCACGGATGAGATGCCAACTCATTCTGGATTTGCTGATGCTAATTGTTGTGATGCTCATCGCTTCACACAGGATCTGGGTATTCCGGGTGTATGGAAATAGTTGCCTTTTTAGGCATTACGGATACAAATCTTTACCAGGCAAAAATAAATAGATTAAATATTCAGAAAGTCCTGGTCTTAAATTATATAACTTTAAATAAATGAAAAAATGAAAGTTCTGACATTCTCACTAATTATGATCCTGGCGCCTTTTATGCTGTACGCCGGTAAGATTGACAAAAATCAGGTGCCAATCCGCCGACCTGACTTTTGTGGAGTATGGGGAATCTGGGGAGGGGAGAATGTCAGTGCGAAGGGGCGCTCATGGTTCAAAGGTGTAGTTGCCACTACGGATTGGGACATAATCGAACCTCAAAATGGACGTTTTGAATGGGAAAATTTCGACAAAAAGGTCCGCCAGATTACAGACAAGGGTCTGAATGTTATGCTTATGGTATATCACGGCGAGAAGTGTCCGGGTTGGGTGTATGAAGCAGGAGTACCGAAAGTCCTGAACATCTCATTTGGGAGTGCCGTCCGAGTGGAAAAGGAATCGAAGGTCATCGAACCCTATTACCTCGATCCTAAATACAAACCGCTATTAAGCCGCATGATCAATGAGACAGCTAAACACATCTCAAACTATCCGCCTGAAATTCGACGCTATATCATCGGGGTGCAGTGCCCCACTGGCAAAAGCGGTGACCCCCAGCCTTATCATGCCGAACCGGTTGAGAAGAAGTACGCTATTGGACTTAATAGCCCTGAATGGATCGACTGGACAATTGACATGATCAAGGTCTATAAGGATGCCTATAAAGACTTCAAACCTCCATTCTTCATGCTTTTTAAGGGACCTAATCCTGCCACCAACGACTGGCTGCTTAAAAACATACCCGACTCGTGGCGCAAGCCACATTCCATTGCCCAGGGTTATCAATTCAACGGCGAGATCAAGATAATGAACGATCTCTATCCGCTGACCTGCCGCTTCATAGATGGTGTAGTTGTACGCACTCGCGGCGAATTAGACAACACACAATATTCCCGCACGGGTTGGTTTACAGCGGCTCCGGTCTGGAACGTCTATTGGTCAGGTCTCTGGAACCTGACTTACGGACTTGATATCTGGTGCCAACTCCCCGGTGTTCTGGAAGATGCGCGGCATGTTCCGGCCTTCACGTTCTATAGCGGATACGCAGGCTATAAGGACGCTACCGACAGTCCCGGTGCATGGATCGCCCTGCGTGATGGGCTGGATTGTATGGACACCCTGCGCTTCCCGGAAGATCGCTTTGGACCGGTTGGCCCTCATAAAGATGGACGCACAAGCGAAAATAAGGACCGTTACCGCCGTATAGCGGAGGCGTTTGCGGTTTACGGCGCAGCCCTTGATGATCCTGATAACGTGGCCCTTGGGGATCTGCAGGTGAGAAGACAGAGTGGCATCAACGATGTTTATGGCTATATATGGCCTGGAAATTACAGCATGTTCCTCGAACAAATTGAACCAAATGAGACAAGCCAGGGCTACTGGCGCGTCGGTTCAAAGGAACAGCCGTATGGTCGCTTTGCGCGGGGCTTCGATGTAAAAAATGGTAAAACAGAGATGTTTTTCAATCTCGATGACCGCTTTTTTGCAAGCAAGTCCCTGCCTCCTCACTCTGTCAAGGTACGTGTTGTCTACTTCGACAAAGGGAAAGGATCATGGTCACTGAAATATGATGCAATTGACAATCCCCAGAAAGTGGCAACTACTGTGACCAACACAAATACGAACCAATGGAAAGAGATTACCGTCACACTTGACGATGCCCGCCTCGAAAACCACGGACCCAAAAAGACAGACCTTTCTCTCGTTCACAAAGGCGGTGACGAAACAATCTTCCACATGGTTGAACTAGAGAGGAGGTAGATTTGATTATTTTGTTATATTCCCATTATTCATGTAATAGGATTATAATATGAGTTTTTTATTCGAAAATAATCTCTTTACCGGGAGTCACTCCTTCTAACAAATCGAAATAATCTGTACAATTCTCAGCAGTTACCCTGGTTCCATTTATAACGAGGTTACGGAAGACAATCTTCCCAAAGGGAGAAGCATTCTTTTCCCGCAATCCAACTGGAGATTTTATGAGGATGTGGGGCGTATTAACTGTTATATTTTCAAAAAGTATATTTTCGTAACCGAAACCGGCTCCTGTATAATTACTTTGCATAAGAAAAAGACGGGAAGCAAACGGGGCCTCGCAATACAAATTTTTAACAGTAATGTTTTTCATATTGCCGGAAACAGGAACCTGAAAATTCACAATCTGACCGGGATTAAAACTGGTTGGAGCTGTCATTTTGTTGTAACAAATAACAAAAACCCCATCCACATAACTATCATTAGAATTTGCAATCCAGAATGGCTCAGCATTACCCAACTGCCAGATAGTATAATTCCTGATTCTGGCTGATCCACGGAATTTTAAGTTTGTGTCACCCCCCATAACAAAACAATCATCTATATGCCACCCGGAATAGGGATCATTTTCAATTCCTCCTTCAACTGTGACTCCATCCGTATTACCATGCCATGCGCCGACTACCGCGAGATCACGAAACGGAGAACTTGAATGACTGATATGGTTATTGGCATCAACCAGAATAATTCCATCGAGTTTTACATTCTTTACCTCATTAGTGATATATGAAATCCCTGTCCAAACATTTTTTAATCCTGATAGCGTACCTCTTCCGTGCATTAATGGCATATCGCTTATCAGAAGCTTTTTTTCCAGCGTACTGACATGTCCATATACGTACGCTCCTCCGGCAAGATATATGGTCTGCCCGGTTTTCAAAACAATGTAATGATAAGGATCAGAAGGATTATATTTTGAATAATCATGTACCCCTGGCTCAAAATATATTGTTTTTGCCTTTTCGAAATCCTGCACACCATAAGATTCGCCTGGTTTAATCACCAGTGTGCCAGGTGTTTTTTTTGAAGGAATATTGATTTCCGGGGCCCTTGCAAAGAGGAAAAGAGGATTACGATACCCTTCGAATGCCTGCAGCGTTTCAGTATTTTCAAGCTTTTCCATAGCCAGTTGCCAATTGGGCACAACTGCTATTTTTGCTGGTTTTTCCAATGTGAACCTGATAGTATCGTCAGCAACAATCTGGCACTCTATACCTAATGGTGATGGAAAAATTCTGCAGCTCTTAAGTGGCAAAGTAAGACCATCCAAAGCTTTCAGAATTTTCACTTCAACCTCTATGGGCCCCCCGGAAAAGTCGAAATAGGCCCATGAATGAGCGTAGGTATCCTTGTTGTTTTCGGGCTGTTTATATTCGTTAGAATGTAACCCCAGGAAGGAAAGTTTTATGTAATTCCCCTCTAAATCTACTATCTTATCGACAGGACGATTATAAGAATAGTAAGTAAAGAGTTTCCAGGTCTTATCACCTCTCTTAAGTGTCACTTCATAATCGGGCGATGTTAATACATCACCACCCGGGTTTCCCCAAGCAACTACGCTTGAACCAACACCGGCACAACCATAATTGATTCCTGATAATACAGCAGCGCCACCGGCAAAAGCAGCAGTTGATAACTTAATGAATTTCCTGCGATTATAATAATTACTCATAATTTTATCCTTTTTAATTTTATTATTAATCAATTGCCATTTCTTTACTTTACCTGAGTGCCTCCCACTTTCTTATAATTATCTAATGGGAACATTCCGTATACATAACACCACAGGTTAGCCTGCTTATCCTCTTTTTTTCTGAGTACAGAAGCAGGTGAAACAGTACCATTAGTACTGTGATAAAAGAAATGAGTTTTCCATTCAGCCGGAAGGCTTAACCTATCAATCTGAATCGTGGTTCCATTTTTGAATGTCATTGAGATGATGTAAGTTGAGTCTAAAATAATTGGGAAATCCGCAGTAAAAAAAAATTCCCCTTCTTTCTGTCCGGGCCTGGTAAACACTTGGGTTTTCTTCTCTCTGATCTCACCATTTCGGGTGGTCAGTTTAACCATTGCTCCTTCTGCAACTGATAAGTCCCTGCTATAGTTGGCCGGATCCTCATTAATTCGCATACCGGTTACAACAATAATTGCACGATTGTCCCTCGCAGTTTCTTCAACCCACCCCTGGGCAGACGCATTTGAAGAATGCGCAATTAATAAAAAACTGGTTATTAGCGTGTTAAGTAATTTTCTGCTCATAGTTGTGATTAATTTAGGTTAGTTTTAATACAATAGTACAAGTATATTTTTAGGTTTCTTCTAAGATACATTTTTTCACCAGGGTGCTATTCAAACAATCAAATAATATCTTTCTGACAAATTTCCGAAGTATGGTATCGTAGTTAGGGACCAGACGACATAACCCAGTGTTGCCGGGAATCCGGATTTTTCAGGAATTTCAATAAAGGCACCCCAGACTCCCCAGAAAATTGTGGTGATTATTGCATAAATCAGCCACATACGATTCCCTTTCATAATAGATTGTTTTAATGATTATTATTCTTCACAAATATCAAAAAAGTTTTTATATTAATAAATTATTACCTTTCGCTTCTTAATTACATTTTAAAATATTATTATGGAAACACTTACAATTTCAATACTTCTGACGGTGTTATCTTTTCTAACGTACACCCAGGAAGGAGACAAAAATCAGGTGTCAGTTCCGAGGATGGAGATTTATAAAACTATCGGCGATGTGAAAGTGTACCTGTATATTTTTAACCCTCCTGACTTCAGGTCTGATGATAAGCGTCCCGCGATCGTTTTCTTTCATGGTGGTGGCTTTAAAGCAAATCCGGCAGGAGGTACTTCGAATTTTCGGCTTCAATCCGAATATCTCGCGTCAAGAGGCATGGTGGCTATTGACGCTCAGTACCGGGGACTCCCTGATTTCAAGGTACCTGAAGGTCTTAACGATGCCCAGTCAGCGATCCGCTGGGTACGTACTAATGCTAAACGACTTGGCATAGATCCAGGACGTATAGCATCAAGTGGAGGGTCCGCCGGTGGACTTTTAGCCGAAGTAACTGCCACGGTAGCAGCTATCGCTGAAAATGGTGAAGACACGACTATCTCCTGCATGCCAAATGCACTTGTTCTATTCAATCCGGTGTTGGCTTTATCTACCTCAAGAAACTCACCATATGTCCATCATATCCGCCCTGGAATGCCGCCAACGATCATCTTACATGGTAAAGACGATAAAACTGTGCCCTACGCTTCATCGGAAAAATTCACCGCTGTGATGAAGGAAGCCGGTAATCGTTGCGAGTTAATTGGATTCGAAGGAGCGGTACACGCTTTCTACAACTGGAACCCCGACAATCCGGAGCGGCGAAAATTCTATGTGGGGACTCTCCGCGAAGTCGACAAATTTATTGCCTCGCTTGGATGGATAAAGGGCGAGCCTACGATCGATCATTAGTGTCTGGGAGTTGCATATTGGTACTTCCCTTTGTTTACTATACATATTAAAGGCGAATGTGGTCAAGTGTCTCAGGCCCTACTGTGATGGGACTCAGATAAATTGAATAAATCTTTGGAATCAATCAATTGAACAAATTTCATTAATATATTAATAAACAATTATTTAGCATAGTTCATCTTTTAATAGATTCTAAGCTTTAAGGGCGATAAAATTTGAGCTTTTGAGTGATTCTGCTTGTTTAGAGTAATAGGGAACAATTAAATTTGCATATTGTTGGAAATATTAAAACAGATAAAATAGTGCTGCAACTGGATAATATTTGTGAGCGAAATTATATATTATCTTATAACTTTGATTTGCATATATTTAATTAATAGATCATTTTGAATCCCCGCGAGCGCATTGGCTTCGCCAAGCTCGTAAACTCGGTTCTCCGTTGCTTGCTGCGAAGAGCTTCAATTAGTTAACAAATTCATCAAAGAAGTAATTTAGGAATGGCATTGAAATAAGGTAAAATGAAAAACTTAAAACAATTCGTATTCTCTTTTGGATTAATTATTATTTCTACTCTTACAAATGGTCAGGAAAAGAAGGCCCTTGCAGAGCAGTTGGGGTATCCCCGGGATGCAAAACTACTCATCGTTCATATGGACGATATGGGTATGTCACATTCAGTTAATATGGCAGTTATGGCCGCTTTTAAAAAAAACAGCAAGTTTTCTGGTAGTATAATGGTACCATGTCCATGGTTTCTTGAAATTGCCGAATTTGCGAAGAACCATCCGGAACTTGATATTGGCATTCATGCGACATTAACATCGGAATGGAAGTATTTTAAGTGGGGAGGTGTACTACCGGTAAATGAAATTCCGAGTCTGCTTGCTAAAGAAGGATATTTTTATCCTACAAATGAAGATGTTGGCAAAAATGCCCACAGAGATGAGGCTGAAAAAGAAATCAGGGCACAGATTGAAAAAGCAATAGCTTTTGGAGTTATGCCAACGCATATTGATACACATATGGGTAGTATAGGAAAAGTACCTGAAGGAAGTAAAATAATGTCGGAATTAACAAAAGAGTATATTTCAGTACCTGAAATCTCCATGGATGGCGGTTTCGCGTTAAAACCAGAAACTGCTGCAACTGTGCCATGGAACGAAGCTTATAAAAAGTTTATAGAGAGTATGAAACCGGGACTATATAAAATGATTGTGCACATGGGCTATGATAATGACGAGATGCAAGCGGTTACAATATGGGACAGGCCCCCTGATAATCCTAATCATGCACAAAAAAACTGGGGATCCGCCTGGCGTCAAAAGGATTTTGATTATTTAACCAGTGAAGAATTTAAAAATTTACTTAAAAAGAACAATGTTCATCTGGTAACCTATAAAGAAATAAACAAGCTTTTTTCTGGGAATAAATAAGAATACGCAATTTAATTGTAAACGGAAAGAGAAGGTTAAAATGAATTTTCCAGTAAAATGTATTATAATCAGTGCTTTAATTCTTTGCCATTCATTTAACAATATAATTGGACAAAACAAAAAATTAACGGTTAATAAAACAGGAACCGGATATTACCAACTCGAATGTAAAGCTGTCCCAGACAACAGTCTGACCTATAGGCTAACCGGAATTAATAAACAAGTAGCATTATCTCCAAATCCGAAGGTTCCTTTTATGTGGAGAAAA
>JAPLEB010000139.1 GCA_026391555.1 Bacteroidia bacterium
ACACAATTTCAAAGCAGCCATCTGCTGAACTGAGACACGGGCAGCTTGATACCGATTCTCTTCCTGATTATAAAATCCTTGATGCAATCCTGTACCAGTACATTGAACTGCAAAAGCCTGCAGAACGGATAACCGGAGAAGATTTTGACAGTGCAACTGTTTCTAAAATAATAAGACTGATAAATTACAACGAATATAAAAGATACCAGGCGCCCCCGGTCCTCAGAATTTCCTCAAAGTCATTCGGTGATGGCAGAAGAATGCCATTGGTTGCACGGTATTGAACCTTACCAGAAAACCTGCTTGCCCTCTTCATAAGTGAAGATTCTTTCTTCCTTTCCACGAGTAAGGTTATGAAGGATATATAATGCGCCTGCGGGGACATTCTTATAAACCAGGAACTGGTCTTTCGCAACCTGTTCGCCCATGGAAACCCACTCACCATTTTCCCAATAGCATAATTCGTATGTATCACCCACAAGGATAAAATTGGTGTCGCTCCGGGGGCAATACCTGATTTTGGTGATTCGTTTTGATACTCCAAGATCTATACCTGCCCAACTGATACCCTTCGCAACTCCGCCAAAATAAGTTTCAAGATTGTCGTCAAAAGCATTTCTGTAGGAAGTCCCAATTGTAGGGGGTTTCTCCGGGAAACCAATCACATTACCATGTAGAAGTAGAGTATCGGAGCTTTTCCTGCCTCCGTAAAATTCCAGTTCAGCCACATTTCCTTTTTTAGAGGGTGGCGATTTATAACGAACATACCGGAACTTCAGTGGATTATTAATTTCGGCAGTTTCGATTTTTTCCGGAATTGCAGTAACCGTGAATAATTTAACAGAGTCGCTAAAATCAGCTTTATTTGCCCCCTGAAAATAACCGTTTATCATGTCATCAAAATAGGGCTTATTAATATTATGAAATTTCCTGAGTAGTAACATATCCTGAGTTTTACCCTTTAAAGGAACAACAAGGTCAATATTTCCTTCTTCACGTAAAATAAAAGGATTGCTTGCCGGGTAAATACTACCACCATCATAATACATTGCAAGATATACAACACCTGACCCCATATTTTTAAAACATGCCTGCTCTTTTTCGATCTTGCCCCAATCCTGGGAAACCCAATCCCTGTTATTAAAAGTGCATAAAATGGCATATTTTTTCTTTGATGTGAAAGAGTATTTGAGAGGAATTCTGATATTATAAGTTTTGGTATATTCCTGTGTGACATCTATGCGGTAGTTGTCTAACAATGCAAGGGGAACATCCTGATTATTTTCCGGCATTTCATTATTCTGATTTGCAAAGGTTTCCCGATAAATTTTAGCTATCTTTTTGAATTGCACGTATCCAAAGATTTTATTGTCTCCGTTAAACGGGATAATATTTCCATTCTCCAGGAAGAGTGCGTTCCATTTATGATTCGAATTGCTGTTTGCCCATAAGGGAGTGTAATCAATAGCGATAGGAAGACCAACTGAGCGCATGACCATCCCTGTAAATATCGCATTATGCGGACATGCACCATATCGATGGGTCTTCATTTTGTCAAGTGGTATGTCGAATGGATAACTCAGAAATACACGGTTAAAACTTAATATGGAAAAGAGATTTTTCTGGATTTCCCTTCCAAGTTGAATGATAGAGTCAGCATTAACAGATTCTATCAATGATTTATATTTTTCATAAAATTCAGAACGCCAGTTTTCAAGTGGTTCATGTCTGAAACGATATGCAAGGATAGATTCACAGAACTGTTCAAAGCTTAACTTTTTGCCCCATTTTGATTCTTCGCGGAGTTTAAATGAGAAATCAATATTTTCAATAAGGTAATCGGCCTTAATAATTAAGTAATCGGGAATAATTTTAGCATTTTGAAATGAGGGCGTGCCATTAGCTTTAACAAGGGAGTCCCATTTGGCTCTTATATAAGGAGAAATATTTGACGTTCTCATATTGATCTTTTGAAGTGAATCGAAGATGGCAAATATCGGGTCATATTTTCTGACCTCTTCGCAATCAATAGTAAATTTATTGTCCATGTTGCCGATAAGGAAATAAGACGCTTTCAACTTATCCTTATCTCCTGAGGCCTTGTAATGATCAATAACCTTTTCCAGCTCAGGACGGTTGTCTCCGGCGGCATTCAAAATCATACGCACATCTCTTGGAGGACGGTTACACGAGCATAATAAAAAAATCAAAATCAGAGAAATGGAAATATTTTTCATTTTTTAAGTGTTTAAATACTTAGTACATGACAAAAAATCGCAACGATTTGATAATCAATAATATATGTTAATAACTTGGTAATAACTAACATAAATAAATTGATATAATACCCACGGATTAACATATCTTGCAAATATCCTGTTTTCTAATGATATAGATGATTTTATTGAGTGTTGTAAATTTTTGTCATGTACTTAGGTTTAAATATTAAATCTTATAATTATATATCTAGTGAATTATCTTAAAAAACCTTTTCTACCTGAACCCATCTCCTCCATAGAGAACAATACAAAAGCAGCTTTCCCGATTATGAAAGGAAGTAAAATATTCAATTTCGGTGTTGGGCATAAATGACTATCTATTTGTGCTATTGAGAACTATGAAAAATTGAAAGTGAAGAATACTATAATTTTGCAAAGGAAATAACGCAATTAGTTATTCTCAATGACATTTGCTTTAAGAATAAGCGAATACATTTTAGTTTCAGTATTTGCGCACACAGTTGTATATATCTTCTGCTTACCAAATTTATTTTCTGTTTTAAATTTTAATTCAATAAATGCCGAATCGCCAGGAGAAATAGTATCATTACTCAAAGAATAACCCGTACAAGTGCAATCTGGATCCACATAATTAATTATTAGGTTGTTTTTACCTATGTTTTTAAAGAAATATTTAGCAAATAATATTGTATCATTTGAAACATTCCCAAAATCGTAAAATTTAATTTTAAAAGCTAAATCAGCTAATTCCCTTTGTTGGCTGCTTTGTTGTATATTTTTTTTATTTGAGCATGAAAATATTGAAGTACATAAGAGCAATATAATTAGCTTTTTCATGTTACAAGGATTTTAATTTCTCAATTATCTTATTCTTTAATTTAGAATACTCATCTATTCCTATTTCATCGGACTTAGAGCCATCTTTTAATACATATTTATAATACACTTCCCTGTTGTTTTCGAAAAATTGTTTCTCAAGATTTTTACCATTAGTTTCTAAATCGAGCCGAATAGTATCAATGTCTCCATAAGAAAATGACTTTGGCAATATTTTATCATTATATTCAATTATCGGACATACATCATTAATTGATAAATTATTCCATTCATTCTTATCCAAAACAAAAGGGGATGAAGGTTGTCCCAACACTTGGATAGTAATAAACTGTTCCAATTTCTGATGACTAAAATCAATTCCAACAGAAAATAAGTAACAAAAATTGTTAATGTAAGAATAATTTATAGTAACATTGGCAAGATCAAATTTATTAAAAACATCACTGTAAAAATCACATCTATCAAGTACTATTTTAAATATCCTGTAGTTTTCTGCGTTGTAGAAAAGAGTACCTTCAAAGTTCCGGTATGCAATACTTGTTTTAAATTTTAAGCTTTTTATGCCGTCATTCCCCCTTATTAGTTCAGAATATTTAAAATCGCTTAAAGAGGTTTCATCTAATGGACCATGCAATTCAAACCCACGAAAGCAGCTTATTGCAGAATTATAACCTGGAGCGATATCGGTTTGATATTTTACAGGAGTCGATGCATACAAGTATTTCAAATATTGTAACCATTCGGCTTTTCGAAAGCTTTTACAAAAATTTGTAAAGAGAAAATTAAAATTATCAATAGGTATTTCGCAGTCGTAACCCATTGATAACATGTAACCCGTTGCATGGTTAAACATTACGTATTTACCATTATGCCTGGCTTTTTCTGAATATATAATTTTAGTTGCATACGGTGTTTTACAGATGCTTTTATTGTATGCTTCAGATATTTTTATAACTTCATCTTTTACTTTTAAATTATTAGTATTTGTACACGTTAGAAATGGGCTAACAATTAAAATACAAAATAGCCATTTCATAATTTATCTAATTTAAATCTATATACTTTCAATACTCCATTTTCTTCATCAATTATCACATCTGAATAAAAGTAAGGCTCAATATAGCCTAATATTTTGAAGTTCTTAGGCACATCTACATCAGCTATCAAACAATCTCCCTTATATATTTGCAAACCATCGGTTGTCTCCTTATTACCTTTAGTATAGCTTCTAAAAAGTAAGCCTCGTTCATCAATATATTCTATAAAGTCATAATATCCGCATTCTTCTCTTTGAGATTGAACCTCTCTTTTAAACTCATTAATTAAAGATATTTCTTTATATGAAGTATTCATATTTCTCCCCTTAGTACCAAAGGCTTCTTTAAGACTATAATTTTTATCATACACATATATTACCGGATCCGCTTCAAAGCAAACATAAAAATCTCCTTCACTGCTGATATCAAAACTTGGGAGGCCAAATTGACCAATGAAATGATGCTTTTGATACTCAGGAGAAATCCTGCCAAGAATTTCTTCAATTTTCCCATTTTTCAAATTCATCTTTGCAATAATTCTACCATTTTTATAATAATCCGCGCTAGTACACATGTTATAATTAGGATGGTCAACGTATACATTATAAAATAAGTAATTATTATAATTTCTGGCTATTAATTTTGGGTAGCATAAGGTATATACCCATTTCATATCAGCCGTAATATTTATCATTTGTTTTTTATTAGACATTGAAGTACCCTTATCAATAACAAATTTTCTTATTCTCTCAAATTTATTATTATATAAATGACAATCGTTTCCTGAACCTATAAAAATGAAATTATCATCTCTTAGTGGTTCAAATAAATCAATCATACCCGTATTTAATTCTTTAGGTCCCCCTCCTTGTCCAAGGTTTTTACTTAATAAATTACAATTTTTATCGAAAACATAAACCCAACAAAAACGTGCATCTGCAAAATATAATAAGTCCCCATGTATTTTTAAAATCCCAGTAAATGATGTTTCAATTTTCTGTAATTGAATAGTTTCAATTATTAAATCTTTAATTTTAATATCCCTTTCATTTGATACAGGTTTAGTAAAAAAAAAATCTTGCTTATTTTTACAGCTTAAAAGAAAAAGGATTGTTAATGTTATTTTTATTATGTATTTCATAAGTATGTGTTATCTTATAATTGTGAATATAAAATATAACCATATGGAAACTTCCAATATGGTTATATTTTAAAACACTTTATGAAGCACAATTGCGATCATAAAGCCAACATTGAGTCGTTCCATCAGGTGCGCAAGTGGCACCATAATTATCTGCTTTGCAACCTGTGCCCCATAATAAAGGACAGTTACAATTAACACCAGGAGGGTCTTCGGCTTGTGCCACAGCTACTGTTTCAATGGAATTCAATGAAATTTCTCCATTTTGTGAATCTTTTGTCAAAGAAACATTAAATGTAAGCATTGCTAATATAGCCAATGCTCCCAGTCCAAACAAAACTTTCTTTTTCATAATTTTAAAAATTTAAGCTAAATACTTTCACCTTGTAAGTTATAACCTTATTATTTAAATGTCAATACCCAGTGGAGTGGTTGGCATAAATTTGGAGTGAATGGCGCAATTTCGGAGTAGATGGTTAAAAATTGGCGTAGTTGACGGGCAATTTCTACTTATTATTCAGGAAATGATTTATAATATAGCTTTTTTTATAACGTGAAAGTGATACTCTGATATTCTCTTTTAAAATTATTTCATTGCCACAGATACCTTCAACATAATCACAATTAATAATAATGGAACGATGACACTTGCAGAATTCCTTTTCATGTAAGTGTTCACAATACCATTTAAGCAAATGGTGTGTCTCAATACTTCCGGAATTAATGAAATACACCGTTGTATATTTATTTTCAGCTTTAATATACAATATTTCTTCTACAGTAATATAGTATATACCTTTTGCAGTATTTACCTTAAGCTTAATGGGCTTGGAGGATAACTCATTGATATGATTGTCTTCATTTATCATGGTGATGCTATGCTTAATTTTAAGCCTTAAGAATTGATAAAAATTTTATGGGGTTTTTAAAAACCGGCTCAACCGGAATTTTTTAAATCCGGATCCATTAGGATCGATCGAGAACAATATCATTGCAACTTTGCCAATTACATTATTATCAGGTACGAAACCCCAATATCTGGAATCCCGAGAATTATAGAAATTATCGCCCAGCATAAAATAATAGTTGTGCTGAAATGTATATTGCAAAACTGTTTTACTATCAATCATTAAAGATCTGTCTTTTATGTGGCTATTTGGATTTTCATACCGGAGAATGTTTCTATACCATGAGACATTTCTTTTAGTCAATTCCATTATCTGCCCTTTGGCAGGAACATACAATGGTCCGTAATTATCTAATGACCAGCGTAAACTACTGTCACGCGGGAAAAAACTATACTTTCGTTGCATACCATTCATCCCTGCATCATTGATTACCTCATTATTAATTCTTTCATTCCTTAATTCTTTCATTAATGAAATTCCTTCATTATTAAAGTCATTTGGCTGCGCCGTCATTTGGGCTGCGCTGTCATTTGCGCTTCGCGCGTCATTATTGATTAATACCGTATCACCTGGTAAGCCATAGCATCGTTTAACAAGGCAAGCGCCATAAATGTTTGAAGATGAATCAGAAAGTTTATTATACATAGGCATATTGAAAACAAATATATCCCCTTTCTTTATGGAGCTCCAACCTTTTGTCCTGACATATTCGATCTTTTTTTGTTTAAAAAATTTCACGGGTTTAAGCAATCGCGCTCCATAGCTCATTTTACTAACAAGAATAAAATCGCCTGGTAACAGCGCCGGTTCCATGGATGAAGATGGGATTTTATACATCTCAATGAAAAAAACTCTCAGGATGATAGCAATTAGAAGAGGTATTAAAATTGTCAATACCCCATTTCTTAAAGACCTCGACCACGATTGAACCTTTGGTTTCATTACCTTCATGTCATTTGGCTTCGCCGTCATTAGCCCTTCGGGCGTAATTGGCGCTTCGCGCGTCATTTGCCTTCGGCGTCATTTGCCCTTCGGGCGTAATTGGTTGTCATTGGCGCTTCGCGCGTCATTATACCTTCGGTGTCATTTGCACTTCGTGCATCATTCTGTTGTCATTTGTGCTTCGCACGTCATTAAGTCGTCAAACAATTGAATGACTATTGAATGACCGCTCCTGACTTTTTATTTTCATCCTTAATTTCACTATGAATTGCTTTTAAAATTAGAATACGATTTTGTATAAAACAACAGGTTTTGTATTAACGGTATCTTTTTCTTTGTAAACGGTCATTCAAATTCTTCAATTCACCCCTGGTTTGGCAACATTTTCTCCTTGAAACCGGTATTTCATGACCCAAAACAGTCAATTATTTATTCTTTCTATAAAATTTCTCAACTTTTTTGGCATTTGCCAGCTACTCAAGGGTAAGAGTAATATTACCACTTCCATTGCCTGAAGTTGAACTGATATTTCTTATTCCATTCACACGGGCAAACAGGGCCTCGAGCTTGGATGTTGCTTCCTGTTCAATAATTCTGGGCTCTGCACCGGACCACGAAAACCTCACCGAGAGTGAAGATGATGAAGAAGTGGGATTCAACTCCAGGTTAAGGTAATGAATAAGCGGTATCCCGCATAGGATAAGGAGGATGAAAATGATTATTATGGTAAAGGATGGGAATTTTGGTTTCACAAACAAAATATTGCCTTAATTTTTTTTGGTTATATATTCATCAACAGTGCGTAAATACAAATCAATATTGTTAAGATACTTCTTATTTGGGACATTTACATATTTAGCAAGGAAAGAATTATCAAGCATAAAAAAGAATGGTTGATTCCCTGAAAAATCTAACTCATTGTGAGATAAATATATTTCTGCTTTAATATCATTATGCTTAATAAAATAGTTGAAGGCTCTTTGGTTTTCATATTTTGCAATTAATATAAGATTTTGGGTGCCTGTATTTGCTATATAATCGTTTACATGCTGAAGAAGGTTTTTAAAACATAAGTCACAGTATTGTTCGTTATAAAAGAGAATTAGTTTACCTTTTTTTGTAACCAGATCCTTTAAGCAAATTGTATCATTCCTGGTTGTAATAAGCAGAGTTAACGGATCAATGGCAGAATATTCCGATTGAATCATTAATTTTCCATTTTCAAGTATTTGTGAAATATCTTCATTTAAATAGCCAACTTCTTTTGATATAGTTTCATTATTAAAACTAATAAGAGCAACTTTTCTTTTCAGAAAATAACAACTTACTGCCATAAACAACAGAAATACTGATAAAACTAATGTTGTAATATTATTTCGCCACATTCTATTTAAATTTGAATAAGAATAAAATTGGATTATCTGTTAATTCCGTGGAATCTGTTATTCCTTGTAGCATTTTCTTTAGTTTGTCATCAGGAATATCTTTATTTTTAACAGCATTTTTTAATTCGCTTGTTTCAAGAAATGAAATAATTTTATCATCTGAATTATATGCTACAATCCTTGGTAATAAGTCAGTATATGTTACATCATTTTTAATTTCATTATAGTTCACAATTATTGTCTTTTCAGCCTCCTTATCGCTAATTAAATAATATGGTGTTTTCTTATACAGATATAGTATAAAAATTTTATCTGCACCTTCAAAATAATATTTTATACGATAAAAATTATTAACGTTTGATTTATCTCGTTTCAATAGACTCAAATCGTCCGGAGTAAACATATCTTTTGTAAAATCTATTTTTCTATAAGGCAATATATGATCCCCTTCTATTTTGTAAATGACATAATCAAGATTAGCCAGATATAGTAATTCTGATTTATCGTTTCTTATAAATGGACGATTTAATATCAACTTGGTTTCTGCAATGTATTCAAAAAAGCTGTTCAGTTTTTTTCCTCTTTTGTCAGTGATAATTAAATTATCTTCTTTCCCTTGACTTATTAATGAAATATGATTCTCATCAGGAAAGTCAAATTTATAACCGAAAATAGGCAAACTATGTGTTCTAAGATAAGTGCCATTTTTATCATCATAATATATTAGCTGCTTTAAGTTCATAACAACTAAATTTCCTGTTCCCGGCTCAAAGCAGAAATCTAACGGATCTAGAAATTCACCGGGTCCTTTTCCTGTTTTCGAAAGTTTCCACAAATATCTACCCTCTGATGAAAAAATAAAAATTGATTTTGCTTTTAGGTGGTCAAGAATATAAAATTTATTATCGTGGAAGATTATTTTATCAATCGACCCTATGACACTCTCATTTGTTGTCTCCAGGGGGATAAACTTATATTCCTTTGTGATATCAGAAAAATTTACATTATGTTTAATAAGGTTTTCGGTAACTCTTAAGGTTGAGATTGTTTCAATTTTATTACTATGACAAAAGGTCAATAGGAACAGACCAGAAACAAAAAAAAATATTTTATTTATCTTTCTCATAATTAATTAAATATAACAGTTTCTTAATTCCTAACTGATATTAGAAATTCTATAATTTTAAGATTAAATACAATTCACGCTACAGTCACAAGTTTGTGTCTCCATTTTTATCATAAATATTCTTTCCCGAACGATACCAACGAAAATTATAATCGCCTTGTTAGGATTCAGGACAAACTATTTTATCACTCAAGTCTAATTTAATTTCTCCTTCTCCTTCAGCAATTTCTTTCTTAAGAAAAGTATTCAATCTGATTGAAATTCTTTCCATGTTAGAATGCGAAATATTTACAGCAAATGGAAAAATTAAAACGGATAGATATAAACATTTAAACCAAACCAATCCATTCCGTGATCATTATATAAATATCAACTTTTATAGTTTGGTTTCGAATGACTTATGCTGAACTTTTATATTATGACTAAACTTCCTTTGCCTTTTACTTTAAAGTAAGCCGAATGGAAATTGAAGTAAGGGCTTGTTATTAATTGATATCTATAAATGGGAAAATGTATTATCATTAACACACAAATTTATTCTGAATTGAATTAATAAAAAGCCCCGTTAACTTAAAGATTACAAACAACTCACCCCACAGACACAAGTTACTGCATTTGGTGTAGAACAATCATTACCTACCCCCATGTACACACACTCATTATAATCACCTGGGTATGGGTCGGGACAATCTATATCACTACTCCATTTTAAAATGTCACCACCTTCTCCTTCAGCTATTGCTTTCTGAAGAATAGTATTCAAACTGATAGAATTGTCCTTCATGTTAGAAGGCAAAATACTTACGGTAATTGCAAAAATAAAAGCAATTAATGAAATTATTAAGCTTATCCTTTTCATATTTATAAAATTAAAATTTATAGTACGTTTTTTTAAAATCAACAATTCACACCGCAGTCACAAGTTTTGTCTCCATATTCATCACATTCACTGTTTCCCGATGCATACTGACAATAATTATAATCGCCCGAATATGGGTCCGGACAATCTATATCATCACTCCAGTATAATTTAATACCCCCTTCTCCTTCAGCGATTGCATTCTGAAGAATAGTATTCAGTGTGAATGAATTGCACTCTGATTTAGAAGGCAAAATGTTTACAGTAACTGCAAAGGTTACAGCAATTAAGGAAACTATTAAGCTAATTTTTTTCATATTCAATAAATTTAAAGTTTAACAAATATGTTTTATAAAAGTCAACTTTTCATTTCGGCTATCAAGACCTATATTAACTTTTATTGTTTTTTTTGATTTACCTCCTTTCTCTTTTTATTGAAAGAAAGCCAGTAAGAAACTTAAGTCGTAAACTTTAATTGCTGACTGCCTTTTCTTTCCGTGGGTTAATACTAATATTGTCATTCACTTATTGTCATTTAGCCTTAGGACGTCATTCGGTTGTCATTTAGTTGGAAGACCGAAGCCCGAAGAAAAATACTTCCAACTTCCGACTTCCATTCACTGACCTTTTATTTTCATTTTTTCATTCCTTAATTATCAGGAATTCCTTTTATCAGATACAAAATTAAGAACCATTTTAATGCGTGTCAAGAGGCTGTTTTTCAAAAACATTAAAAATATCTATTAACCTGTAAACCTATTGATTAATCAGTCAATCTATTTATTAGTCGGTCGAACTATTTATTAATCCGTCATGATTTTTAGTCTCTTTTATCCCCGATTCCGATAAAAAAATAAAAATATCATGACATTTGCTTCTTGAAACCGGAATTTTATGACCTGGCAGATTTATTATTTTGGTCTTCCGACAGAATGATTCGATTCTTTTTATATTTACAAGATATGAATAGTGACACCTAAAAAACCCATGTTCGTTCAACCTCTTTTCGAGTTCACATAACGACCTTGTTATCGTAATTGTTTTATCCCCTTCTAATTGCATTTTAGTGTAATTACTCTCTGCAATGAGAAAAAGAATATTTCCAATTTGAACTGACTTGTGGTTATCACGATCAATAATGTAAATCATTTTGACTCCTGAAACAGGGCTTGCATATATTTCCAGGTTCTTCATGTGCTGCGATTTTGAAAATTAATATCCATCTAATTATATTTAATTTTTCCTTATAATTGCCTCCATTGCATTCTTTATCTCTTTCGTCGCCTCCGATTCAACTTTTATCTCCTTATTTAGTACTCTACCGGCAACTGCAATAGCTTTCTCCCTTTGGCCCGTCTCGTCATACAGCATTGCCAAAAGGTATAGCGGATACAATTTGTGCGGCACCATAAATGAAGCATACTGATAGGCTTCTTCTGCCTCAGAATATCTCTTTAAGGCTTTATATGTATCTCCGAGGGTGGTGTATAATATTTCGTCGGAAGTAAAATGTGCTGCACGTTCCAGCATTTCAATGCTTCTCGGGTATTCTTCTTTCAGACTTAGCGCTTTACCGTAGTATTGCAGATAAGAGCCGGTATATTGTATAGGAATGTAAACTTCAGAAAATGACTTACAGGCCTCCTCATAGCTACCTGTCTGATAAAGCATTACAGCTTCGTCGTAGGTATAATAGGCTTTGTATTGTTGCCGGGTGAACATTATAAGCAGAGCTGCAAACGGTACAATAATAAGGAAAACTACCAGCCTGTAAAGCCGGGGAAAATTGAAATAAATCTTTTCTTTAACATGAAAAATGCCGGCTTTTACATGGGAAGAAATAATAGCCGCAAGAAAGAAGAAAACAATAAGAGTAGGGAGAGTGTAAAACGGGAATGAGATCATAGCCATCACAAGAAGAGATATTAATGAAGGAATACAAGAATTAATAATTAAGAATGAAGAATTAAGAATTGGTGAATTTTGGTTGTCATTCGGCTGCGCTGTCAGTTGCCCTGCGGGCGTCATTAGCTTCGCGTCATTTGTGCTTCGCACGTCATTCTGCTGCCATTCCTTTGAGGCCGCCCATATCTTCGGGGTGTGACTTAAAGTAAGCGGCTTGCCAGTTGTTATATTCAGCTTCAAATCTGCCGACTCCATGTCCAAACAAAGGCTTTTCAGAGATTTTACCAATAGTTACCTCCCATATAAGTAATTTGCCATCGGATGAACCCTTTTTTAATAAGTATAATCCTGCACCCATAGAGCCGGTTAACAGAATAACAATGGCTAAGGCACACAGCTTCCTTGCTGTGTTGTGCAGAAATGCTTTAGCTTTTTTAAGAAGATTATACCTGTAATTAAATACGATAAGAGATCCTGCAGCAACTCCGAGCCACGAAGCCCTGTTCATTGTAGCAGGCAATACTAATATAATCGAAATTACGGTAAGGAGGGAGAGGCAATATGTTAAATTAATAATTAATAATGAAGGAATTAATAATGAAGAAATTAAAGAACTAAAGAATTGGGAAACAAGAGAAAGAATTCCACCGGTTCCGAAAATCTTCAGATTTTTAATTCTAAAAATCATTTGCGCTTTGTGCGTAATTCTTCCATTCTTAATTTTTAATTCTTTAATTCTTAATTTCTTACTTGATAAAAGTGTTCCGAGAGCCAAGGGAAAGACTGCTGCCAGGTAAAGTGCATAAGGCGCCGGGTTAAAAAAGGTTCCTGTAATTTTAAAACCGGAGTGGAAACTCCTTGTCATGCCATATAATTGCAGTAATCCCCATACAGCCTGTACCAGACCTGTAATAATCAGAAAATTGATGATTATGGAAATAAATTTGCTATTACTGGTCATTTGCCCTTCGGGCGTCATT
>JAPLEB010000085.1 GCA_026391555.1 Bacteroidia bacterium
TGCGCAATTGGAGAAGCTGCTTTTTTAACCGGCTGTGAACGTAATTCGGATATTGTAATTTCAACTACTTATGGCACTCTGAGTTCAAATGTAAACCTTAACAACTTTTTTCCTAATCTTTATTATAATAATAGTGTGACCTGCTTTGCTATACCATCCTATTATATGGAAAAAATGTTTGTAGAAAATACCGGGGATGTGGTTTTGCCCTATACTCTTAACGGTTCATTATATGTAGCTCCCTCAAGGGTGAAAAATAATGGAGATATCATCATTAAAGTTGTTAATGCAACGGCTAACATAACAAATACCAAAATCACTCTCACTGGCACACCCAAAAATATGAATACCAGTGGAACTGCAACTACACTTACTTCAGGCAGTACTTCTGACGAAAATTCGATAGCTCATCCAACTAAAGTAGTCCCGGCAACAAGTACGTTTACTGCTGGCAGTAGTTTTAATTACCCTTTCCCTGCCTATTCAGTTACCGTCCTCAGGATTGGATCGCTTACGTCAACATCGAAACCAACAAAATGAATATAAATGAAAAATTCATTTAAACGCCGATTTGTATTAAAAAATCATGTCATTACTTCTATTGGATTATCTCTAATAAACACTCTTCAGTTTAGTTGTAACAGCAACGGTATTGAAGTTAAAAAACCAAATTTTATTTTCATTCTTGCTGATAATATGGGTTATGGAGATATTGGGTGTTTTGGCTCTGCAATCAATAGAACACCATATCTTGATAATATGACAAAAGAGGGGATGACTTTGACTACATTTTATTCTTCATCTGGCGTCAGTACTCCTTCACGTGCCAGCTTAATGACTGGTTGTTATGCGCAAAGAATTGATATGTGCCTGAATGAAAACGGGGGTAGGGTGTTATTCCCTGTTTCAACGAAAGGATTGAATCCTGAAGAGATTACCATTGCCGAAATACTTAAAGGAAAAGGTTACGCAACAGCCTGTATTGGCAAATGGCATTTAGGGGATCAACCTGAATTTTTACCGTTAAATCATGGATTCGATTTTTTTTATGGGATTCCCTACAGTGAAGACATGGTTCCCACCAGAAATTCAGCCCGGCCAGATTTGCCTCTTCTTAAGAACGATAAAGTAATTCAGGCACCTGTTGACTTATCAACAACTACCAGAAGATACGTTAAGGAAGCTATCCGTTTTATAACTGAAAATAAAAATAAACCATTCTTTTTGTATTTTCCTCTTAATCTTCCAGGGAGCCGTATCATTCCGGTTGTAGATAAGGATTTTTCTGGTAAATCTGCAAATGGTACATATGGTGATGCAATAGAAGAGATAGACTGGTCTGTAGGACAGATTTTAAATGCCTTAAAAGAATTAGACCTTGAGAAGAATACCATGATTGTTTTTACATCTGATAACGGATCACCACAAGGGAGAGCCGGAAGTAGTGGTAAGGGGAGCAATGAGCCGTTTTCGGGTTATGGGTATTCAACAATGGAAGGTGGTATGCGTGTTCCATGCATTGTGCAATGGTCAGGTACAATTAAGGCAAGTAAATCAAATGATGAACTTTGTACAATGATGGACTGGCTGCCCACTTTTGCTTATCTTGCAGAGGCACAAGTTCCCCACGATCGAATTATAGACGGTAAAAATATCTGGCCCCTGATTTCCGGAGATAAAAATGCAAAAACTCCGCATGATGTTTTCTATTATTATTTAAAGGATCAATTACAGGCGGTCAGAGAAGGGAAATGGAAACTGCAATTACCTTTAGGAAATAAATATGATGATGGTGATAAGAACAAGTTATATGGTAGCAGTAAACTTAAATTGATTGATTTGAGTAATGACACGAGAGAAGAACACGATCTCAGTGATGAACATCCGGATGTGGTGCAGCGATTATTACAACACGCCGAAAAAATTAAGAAGGAACTTGGCGACCCCATGTACAAAGGAGAGAAAGTGAGGCCCGCTAAATATGTTGAGCATGCAAAACCATTGCTTTTAGAATAAATATTTTAAGTGTTTAATGCTGGCCTTCTGTAATCTTTGGAAGCGTTTGAATCACAGCTCTTTTTACTGCAATTGAAGAAGAAATTCCCGGGAATATTTTTTCGAGCTTAGGTTCCATAATTCTACATTAATATTATTCAGAAAGATACCTAAATCGATTTAATTATGCAAATTGAGTGTCATAATTTGAAAATGACGTAGTTTTTTAAGAGATTCTTACACAATAGCTTAGTTTTTATAAGCGTCGTATAGATTATTTAAATGCAAATAGGTTTATAAAAGATAATCCGGAAAGTACGAGAGCATCAATTTTAAAACAAGTATAGATACCAAAAATCAATGAACAAAAAAGCGTTACCGATTTATTTGGTTTTCCTATGTATGGGGATGATTGATGCGGTTGGGCCCATGGTAAGCCTTGCCAAAGAATCATTTAAAATTTCGATTACAATGGCTACTCTTTTGCCATTGCTTGGCTATATTATGTACGGTCTTCTTTCGGTACCGGTTGGTCTATTGCAGGACAAGAAAGGGAAAAAATATATTTTAAATCTTGGTCTTACAATTGCTTCATTAGGGCTTCTAATCCCAATTTTATCAGGGATGTATGGGAAAATGGTAGTTAATGGCGACTCTATGATACAATTTTACAAAATATTGGCAGCAATCTTGTTATTAGGAGCAGGCGGATCTATCCTTCAGGTTGCAGGGAATCCTTTTATGCGGGATGTTTCTGAAGAGGGACACTATTCAAAAAATCTGTCTTTAGCTCAATCTTTCATTACAATAGGCTCCTCAATGGGTTTTCTTTTACCTCCGGTAATGCTATATGCTTTTGGCTTCGACTGGAGTATAATATTTCCAATGTATTCCTGCATTGCCATAATAAGCCTTCTTTGGTTAAGCTCCCTTAAGATAGTTGAAAAGAAAAGTTCTGATGATCATCATGCATCCTTCAAATCTTGTTTCAGGTTACTTAATAATCAATATGTTTTCCTGATGGTATTAGGTGTTTTTATTTATTGTGGCGTCGAAATATGCATGAGTTCACACGTGCCTCTCCTTTTAAAAGACAGATATGGGATTTCTGTTGAAAAGATGGGTCTGTTAATCAGTTGGTCACTCTTTTATTTCCCAATTTTAGTGGGAAGGTTTCTGGGTTCAATAATCATGTCTCATATTGCTCCAAAGCGATTACTGTTGATTACAGGCCTTACTGCTCTCAGCGGGATACTCTTGATTTTTTGTAATTCATTTATACTGACATTAACAGGTGTATTTCTCGTTGGCCTCGGTTTTGCAAATATTTTCCCTCTGCTTTTTTCAATTACAATAGAAAGTATGCCTGAATATACTAATGAATTATCAGGTTTAATGGTTTCTTCCATCGCGGGAGGCGCTATAATTCCTCCAATTATGGGAATTGTTGCAGATAACACTTCAATTTTATTTGCATTTATAGTCCCACTTGTCTGTATTTCCTATTTAATATTTGTTGCAATTAAAAATAATAAGAAAGTAGTATTAAAATGAAAGAACAATTAATCAGAGCAGCATTTGTTGGATTTGGCGAGGTTAATTCACCCCAACAATTAATTAAGGATAAATGTTTAAAGGCCAGGGAAGAAATTAAATCTCTTGGCATTAAGCTCATAACCACCGATCATGTTACTGATGATCCTAAAGGAATTGATGTTAACAGGGCAATAAAAGAGCTGAAAAAAGACGATTTTGATCTTCTGATAATTTGCATCGCCGGCTGGATCCCCGCTCATGCAGTTATCTCAATCACAACCGAATTTAAGTGTAAACCAATGATTCTGTGGGGCCTTGCCGGCGATATGGAGAATGGTCGTCTGGTCACTGCAGCGCCTCAGGCGGGAACAACTGCACTTCGAAAAGTGTTTGATGATCTGGGGTACAAGTTCAAATACATCTATAATATCATAGGGAAACCTTCTCCATTAGAAAAGATTAAAAGTTTTGCGCTTGCAGCGATTGCTGCAAAATCTATTGAAAACACTAAGGTGGGTATGATGGGATTTCGTGACATGAAGCTTTACAATACTCTTTACGAAGGTCTTTCTTTAAAGTCTAAAATTGGAACAGAAATTGAATTTTTTGAAATGTTGGAAATGCATCAATTGAGCAAAAATATTGAAAACAAAGAAATTCAGGCGGTATTAGACAAAATTAAAATGGAATGGAATTTTGAGAAACCAATCGATGAAGATTTCCTTAAAAAGGGTATAACTTATTACTTGGCCATTAAAAAAATTGCAGAAGAAAATGGATTTGACGCAATCTCGTTAAAAGATGTTGACGGGATGAAAAAAATTCTGAGTTTTCCTCCTGCCATGATTTTCATGTTGCTCTCGGATGAAATTAAGTTGTGTACTATCCCTGAAAATGATGCAATGGGTGCTGTTACACAGTTAATAGTAAAACATATTACCGGGCAATGCGCTGCATACCTTGAGTTTTATGAATTTTTCGAAAAAAGTGTCCTTTTGGGAGTACCTGATTTTGTCCCGGCTGAAGTTGTTAACGGGAAAGTGAAAGTTACACCTGCTGCATTTGGTAATATTAGTGGTGGACTTGTAAATATATCAACTTTGAAAACCGGCAAACTTACAATGGTCCGCTTGTCAAACAAGGGAGATCAATATACTATGCATATCTGTACTGGTGAGGGAAAACTAAAATCATGGGAAGAAGCCGGATGGGATTATCCTGCTCCTCAGCTACCCAGCCTTGAAATATTTCTTGATGTTCCGGTTGAAGATTTTGCACAAAGCATTTCCGGGCAGCATTATATTATAGCATATGGCGATCATTTACAATCCTTGAGAGACTTTTGTTTTTTAAAGAATATCAAAGTTGGATAAAAGAAGAAATATGAAAAAGTATGATGCTGTAATTGCTGGCTATACTTGTGTTGATCTGATTCCCGATTTTAAAAAAAATGAATCATTTGCCAATATATCTGATCTATTAAAACCAGGGAAATTAATAGAAATCGATGGTCTGAATTTTGTCCTGGGAGGCATTGTGTCAAATACAGGCTTGGCAATGAAAAAATTCAATAAAAAAGTTTTTCTGAATGGATTAGTCGGGGATGATTTCATTGGTAAAATTGCCATTGAATGGTTGGATAAATATAATCTTTCAGAGGGGATACAGACAACCAGTAAAGCAGGTACCGCCTTTAGCATTGTAATAGCTCCTCCTGGAATTGATCGTATTTTTCTGGAATCGCCAGGATGTAATAAGATATTTGATCAAAGTGTTATCAATTTCGACGCTGTTTCTCGGAGTCGGATGTTTCATTTCGGATATCCCCCTCTTTTAAGACAGTTTTATCTGAATAATGGAAGCCAACTGGTTGACATGTTTTCTGCGGTTCAAAGAATGGGAGTGGTGACTTCTCTGGATTTTAGTTTACCAGATACTGAGAGCGAATCAGGCAGGATAAACTGGCCGGAGATAATTCAAAAAACATTACCCTATACTGACATATTTGTTCCCAGTCTCGAAGAGTTACTCCAGATAATGCATCCCGGAGAATATGCTGAAATTCTATCTTCGGCAGTAAGTGAAGATGTTATTAATCAGGTGCTTGTCAATACTGTCCGGCAGATTGGCAAACTGTTCATCGGTTCAGGAGTTAAAATTTTATTAATCAAAGCTGGCCAATGGGGAGCCTACCTGTTGACCGGTGATGTTTCATCAATAAATGAAAAAGCCGATTTAAAACTGGTAGAGGAAAACTGGAATTACCGGGAGCTATGGTTCAATGCATATAAAGCTGATCCTTTAAAAATTAAAAATTCATCCGGAGCAGGAGACACATCTGTTGCAGCGTTTCTTTCAGCCCTACTTGATTCTGAAAATCCTGAATCTGCAGTCAAATATGCTGCTATGGCAGGAAGAAACAATTTGTATTGTACAAATTTATATGATGACCTTAGTAACTGGCAGGAGATGACAGAAGAAATAAAATCAGTGGACAACGAATTTATCTATTTCCATGCTATTGAAAATAAGTAATAATTGATTTTTTAACTTGGTATTAAGAAATTTAACGAGGAACTTTTTAAAAAATAATATGAAGAATTTTAGCAAAGTATCAAAAGACTGGTGGAAAGAAAGTGCGATGGGTATTCCTAAGCTCATTACTGAGACCCCCGGTCCGAAATCAAAAACCATGCATGCAAATACTACCAGGTATATGAAAGGCCTAAGTTCACAGGTAAAATTATTTCCTGTTTGTTTTGAAGAAGGATTTGGCATTACTCTTACCGATGTTGATGGCAATAAATACCTTGATTTTTCATCTGGTATTTATGTTACCTCTCTGGGTCATTGTCATCCAAAAATATCAGAGGCTATATCTTATTGGGCAAAAAAGCTGATGAATGCCCACGACTTTACCACTCCGGTTAAAGAAAAACTGATGGAAAAAATGGCCGGCATCCTGCCTGGTAAATTGAATGCGATTCAGTTATATTCTGATGGCACTGTAGCAGTGGAGGCAGCTATTCGTGCAGCACGCGCAATAACCAATAAACATGAATTCATCTCAGCTTATCGTGATTTTCATGGAAAAACAATGGGAGCTGTGAGCTGCGCCCAAATGTACCGGGGCGAAACTTATAGCTACGGGCCTACGCGTGCAGCCGGGTTTTACATGGTTCCCCGCCCCGATCCCTATCGTCCTCTCTGGACCAAGGCTGATGGCTCAATTGATACCGATTCTTACATCAGATTTTATGAAGATTTTCTTAAAGAAGGAACTGTCGGCAATGTAGCTGCATTTCTTCTCGAACCTGCACAAGGCTGGGCAGGAAGTATCTTCCCTCCTGAGGATTTCTTTCCAAAATTGAAAAGACTTTGCGAAAAATACAAAATTCTGCTTTGCGACGATGAAGTACTTGCCGGTATGGGGCGAACCGGTGAATGGCTGACACTTAATCATTGGGGTGTAATACCCGATATTGTTACATTTGGTAAATCGTTTGGTAACGGGTTTCCTGTTACAGCCATGGTTGTAAGCGAAGAAAACGGAGAAGCCCTTGAAAAAATTTCAGCCTCGTCAAGTTATGGTGGAAATCCGATGGCATGTGCTGCAGCATTGGCTTCTATTGAAGTTATTGAAGAAGAGGATATTTTGCAAAATGTTCGTTTAGTAGGCAAATTCTTTATGAATCGAATGTTGAAAATGAAAGAACAGCATCCGATAATCGGAGACGTTAAAGGAAAAGGATTTTTATTGGGAATTGAACTTGTGAAGGACAAGAAAACCAAGGAGCCATTTGATGAAGCCGGTAAATTGGTTTATCAAAAGGCTTTCAGAAAAGGTTTGGCCTGGATTCCGGCCGGACATATCCTGCGCATGTCTCCACCGCTGATTATGGATGAAAAGTACGCATCAATGGGTATGGATATTATTGAGGATGCTATTACTGAAGTCGAAAAGGAATTTGGATATCAATAATTAACCATGCAAAGGAAAACGATCAGAATTGGAATAATAGGACTGGGTCTGATGGGAAGAGAGTTCGCAAGCGCTATTTCCCGATGGTGCCATTTATTAGATAATGGAGATAAACCGGCACTAACGGGGATCTGTGATAAGAACAAGGAAAGCTGGCAATGGTATATCGATAATTTTCCCGGGCTCATTATCAAAACCGATGACTATAAAATGCTTATAGAATCTGACGCAATTGATGCAATCTATTGTGCTGTTCCTCACAATTTACATGAGCAGTTTTATATTGATATCATAAAGGCAAAAAAACATCTCCTTGGCGAGAAGCCATTTGGCATTGATAAAAAGGCCAATGAAAATATTTTAAAAGTAATAAAAGAGAATCCGGATGTGGTTGTACGATGCAGTTCAGAATTTCCTTATTTCCCAGCTTGCCAACAGTTGATAAAATGGTTACATGCCGGAAAGTATGGAAGGTTAATTGAAGTAAGAACCGGTTTTCACCATTCGAGCGATATGGACCTTTCCAAACCAATCAATTGGAAACGGATGGTCGGGATAAACGGCGAATACGGTTGCATGGGCGATTTAGGGATGCATACCTTGCATGTTCCTTTTCGCATGGGATGGAAGCCATCGAGCGTATTTGCCGACCTTCAGAAAGTGGCGAAAACCCGTCCCGATGGGAAAGGAGCTATGGTTCCATGCGAAACATGGGACAATGCAGTTCTTACCTGTAAGAGCATCGACCCTAAAATCGGGCAGGAATTTTCAATGGTTGTGGAAACCAAACGTATGGCCCCTGGAGCAACCAATAACTGGTTTATTGAAGTTTATGGAACCGAAGGCTCTGCAAAGTTTTCTACACATAATCCCAAAGCTTTCGATTTCATTACAACCAGTGGGAAACAACAGGGTTGGACTAGAATTGATATTGGATCACAATCAGCAATACCAACAATAACTGGAGGTATTTTTGAATTTGGCTTTTCTGATGCCTTTCAGCAAATGATTGGGGCATTTATACATGAACTATCCGGTAATGGTTCGAACCATCCTTTCAAAAATGTTACTCCGGAAGAAACTGCATGGAGTCATGAACTTTTTACAGCAGCTCTTGAGTCACATAAAACAGGCAGAAAAATAGTACTCTAATAATGAGAAGCCGATCCTCTGAGAAATCGATTGTTATTTTTGGCGCCGGGAAGATCGGAAGATCATTTATTGGTCAATTGTTCAGTCAGGCAGGATACAAAAGTGTTTTCATAGATATTGACAATCGTATAATCGATGAACTTAACAGGCTTCAAAGGTATAGATTGGTAATCAGATCTGACAAAGATGAAGTAATAGAAGTTACAAATGTTTGCGGAGTAATCACATCCGACACTGAAGAGGTAATTAAAGCAATCTCTGATTGCAGTATCATGGCTACCTGTGTGGGTAAAAGTGCGTTTCCAAAGATCCTTCCCCTGATTGCAAGTGGTATTGAAAAAAGGTTTTCCGAACGGCCTGATGAACCAATTGACATAATTTTAGCGGAGAATATCAGAGATTCCTGCCTCCAGATGAAAAAGGGATTTGAACATCTGTTGCCCTGTAATTTTCAGATTGATTCTTATATCGGACTCATTGAAACCAGCATAGGTAAAATGGTTCCGATTATGCCAAAAGAAATTGAAAACGAAGATCCTTTACTTGTTTTTGCGGAACCTTATAACACATTAATACTAGACAGAAATGGTTTTAAAAATCCAATTCCAAAAGTTGAAGGATTATCACCAAAAGAGAATATAAAAGCATGGGTTGACAGGAAAGCTTATATTCACAATCTGGGACATGCGGCAGCAGCTTATTATGGTCATTATAAATATCCTGAGCGAAAATATTTATACGAAGTATTGTCCGATCCTGATGTGAATTCATTTACACGTCAGGCGATGAAACAATCAGCCAAAGCATTGATCATTAAATATCCGGATGAATTTACCGAAAATGATCTGGATCTGCATATTAACGATTTAATCAACCGGTTTCAGAACAAAGCTCTTGGGGATACAGTATATCGGGTTGGTCGCGATCTGAGGCGAAAATTAGGGCCTGAAGATCGTCTTTTGGGAGCAATAAAATCTACTCTTGAATTAAACCTTCCATACGACAAGATATTATATGCATTAATTTGCGGGTGTCATTTCAAGGCAAAAGACGAGAGTGGATATATGTTGAAAGAAGATGTCGAATTTGTTAATCGTTACCAGAACGACATCAAATCATTATTAACAGAAGTTTGTGGATTTGATGGAATTGAAAATTGCCAGATATTTCAGGAAGCAGAGGCAATTGACAGGATTTTAAGATACCTAAAGTGTTGACATTTTGTTTAAGGGTAAAACTAATTAAAATGCTTGAAATAGTATTCTATGCAAAAGGCATAAAATAAATTAAATTATTAATGAGAGAGTTTTCAATATATTCAGTCACATTGATTATCTTTTTTATTACAGTTAGATATATATGGTTGTTGGTGAAGAAGAAGATTAAACCAACTCTTGCAATGTGGATTATCTTTTCGATAGCAATTATTATGAGCCTGATAACTTATTTATCAGAAGGAAATTATGGATTATTTGATAATATAATGAATACTGTTGACCTGATTTATGTAGTAACAATTTCTATAGCAATCTTTATTTTTGGAGATAAAAGCTCAAGATTTTCCAGTTTTGATAAGGGCTGTCTGGTGATGGTTCTGATAATTTTGATTTTCTGGATTTTCACTCAAAATCATAAAGAAACCAACATATTAATACAACTAATCCTTGTAATCGCATATTTCCCTGTGGTAAAAAGATTGATTGATTCAAAAGAAAATTCGGAACCATTTTTGGTATGGATAGGTATGTTGATTGCTCCAGTTATATCTCTTTTATCAAGCAAAGGGTTGTTAGCAACAATTTATTCCATAAGATCTCTTATTTGTGTTGGAATATTATTGTCATTAATGTTACGGATAGAATTTATAAAAAAAAGAAATCAACAAAATTCAAAGGGTCATAATGTTGCAAATCCTTAAATCCGACAATCTTGAAGCATTTGCTAAATTTAGGATTTTATCTGGCTTTACGCTGAAATTCAATGATTTAACGAAAGGTTGATGTAGGGTTAAAGGATATAATTGTTAAATCTGTTTTTTTTATCCTAAGCGATGTTAATACATCTTATAAGAACCATAAATTATTCTTTCCAAATTCCGGCATGGTGTTGCTTTCGAAATGGGGGAAGATTTCTGCCACCATTTCCGGATATTTGATTGTTACTGGTAAATTCTGTTGCCGGACCGATTTCCAGTACATTCTGCTGAACTGATAAACCTGGTCTATGAGGTCCCATTATGGCAGTTCAGCGATTTCAACATGAATAAATATGAAAGGTATCCAAAAAAAGGGAAAACGTGGCTTTATTCATGGGTCATGAATAACTACTGGTTCACCAATTTCCGGGCTTACCAGGAGGGTGGCTTCATCTGGAGCTATCAACTTACATCAACAGCAGATACCACAAACAGCTTTGCAACCAAATATGCCTGGAGCGAAAGGAATCCCTTCCCGACAAGAACATTCCCTGCAGTAAGAAACGAGGTGAAATCTCCTTTTCTGGAGACACTTAAAATAAATGGACATGCCAATGCCATGCTTGTGAACAGCAGACCTGTATATAACAAAAAAGCAGCGATCCTGCTTCATTTTCGGGAACTGGACGGATTGCCGGCAGAAGTAAGGTTGTCGTCAGCCATACCCGGGCAGATTATTAGTAAAATATTGGAGGTTAATGCTTTAGGAAAACAAATAGGAGATCCGGTAGCTTCCATTAGCCTTAAGCCCTTCGAAGTCAAATTTATTGAGGTAGATTTTTAAATATTTCATGATTTCGACAATTGGCCTTTGATCGAAGGAGAGATACAAAAAGTATAATACACACAACTGTTATGAAAATGATAAAAATTGTTTTTACAGGAATGATACTCCTGAGTTCACTTTCTCTTTTTTCACAAAACTGGGTTGACTCAGTCGATGTTTATGGAAGAGAGGTATATATGCCTGC
>JAPLEB010000111.1 GCA_026391555.1 Bacteroidia bacterium
TATCAACAGTTCCTTTTAAATTATACCTTTCATACCCGGTGTTAAGCAAGTTACCGCCTTCATTCAGGTAACCGGCAGAAAAATAATATGTTGTGTTTTCAGTACCTCCGGATAAGGCTATGACATGGCTGGTTTGAGGCGCCGGGTCTGTGACTTCGTCAACCCAGTTAGCAGTATTCCCTGCATCAACATTTGCAAGTTCAGCAACTGTCCATACAGGATTTGCTGTAGGATTTTCAGCTTTCACAACATCATTGTATGCATGAAAATACTCTGGTCCGGTCATCAGATCAGGCAAGATAGGAATTTTCATTCCATAGTATCCCTCATAAGTTACCTGGGGTTTTCCCTGAACTCCTCTCTTGGTAGTTATAATTATAACTCCGTTAGCTCCCCGTGCACCATAAATCGCCGTTGCCGAAGCATCCTTTAATACGTTCATTGTCTCAATATCGCTGGGGTTCAGAGTATTGAGTTTCCCTCCCATTACACCATCGATAACCACAAGCGGCTCACTGCTATAGCTAATGGAATGAAGACCGCGGATATCAACTGTATAATCAGAACCCGGACGGGAGTTAACCCTGTTTATGTTTACACCCGCTACTTGTCCCTGCAGGGCCTGGGCAGGTTGTACCGGGTTTATCCTTACTATTTCATTCGACTTCACGGTGCTGACCGCACCGGTCAAGTCACTCTTTTTGACAGTACCATAACCGATAACAACAACCTCATCCAGACCAATTGCCGACTCGATCATTGTTACGTTGATTTGGGTCAATGTCCCGATTGTTATTACCTGTGGTTCCATGCTGACAAATGAAAATGTCAGGCTTTTTGACCCGGCTGGAACTGCAATACTGTATTTACCAATAATATCAGTTACTGTTCCAACAGTAGTACCGGTAACAATAACGTTTACACCAGCCATAGGCTCACCACTATTATCGATTACCGTACCGGATACAATCTTTTGCTGCAAATTCATAGCCGCTTCTGCTTCTTTATTAACCAACAGGATTTGCCGGTCCCTGACAGCATATTTTATGTCTGTATTTGCCAGGAGTTCATCCATAACTTCGGTAATTTTTTTGTCAGCAACATTGATATCAACCTTTTGGTTTACATCAATCATTTTGGAGCTATACAGGAAAAAGAATTCACTCTGACCCTCTATAGCGTTAAGAACGGTTAGCATGGGAACATCCTTCATATCAAGATTCAGTTTAGCATACTGTGAGTATGTTTTACTCCCGAACAGATTGAAAATTGTTACCATTAAGAGTAAGGCAGTAAGTTTCATAATTCTTAAGGTTTTTTCCGAACAGACTTTAAATAAAGCTGTTCGTTGTACATTATCAATTTTTTTCATAAGTTTGAATGATTTAGACGATTAAATAACTAAATCGCATTAAGCCATGATCATAGTTGGTTTTAATGCTTTTAAAACAGGGCAGGGAGGTCGGTCAGGACTTTCCTGCTTTTTTTAGAAATGATTGTTTGGCGGATGTTTCATAGGCGGTTGGTTATCAGGTTTAGGGTTTAGGGTTAATGATTATTAATATTATGCCTTTCTTTTCCCAACTACAATCCTTGGTTTCAGGTATTGTTTATCATTGACTGTAGTGCGGATATAAATTTTGTAGGTAATTGGGCTTACCGTTTTTAACATCTCCATAACTTCTTCAATAGACTCATCAATAAATGTGGCGGTATATTTCAAATTCAGAAGATCGTGATTCGTTATTTCGAATTTAACATTGTACTTTCTGCCGATTCTTCTTAGAACTTCTTCAAAAGGAGTGTCATTAAACCGCAGTTTATTCTCTTTCCATGATGTGTAAGTATCAGTAGCTACATCACGGACCAGAACTTTTTCAGATCTCACGAAATAAATAACCTGCTGTCCGGATTTCACATTTACAGGCTCCATACCTTTTATTGAAACCTGAATTGCCCCTTCTTCCAGTGTAGTTTCAATACGGTCTTCATTGCCAAAGGAAAAAACATTAAACCGGGTTCCGGTTGCAGATATTTTCATCTGACCTAACTGCACAACAAATGGTTTTTCGCTATTAGTGCTGACATCAAAAAAGGCCTCTCCTTCAAATTTCACAATGCGCTCCTTAATATTATAACTTCCATCATATTGTATTGTGCTACCTGAATTCAGAATTACTTCTGTGGAATCAGAAAGAAATAAACGCGCTTTCTCACCCTCATTTGTTGTCACTTTTACCGAGGCAGATGTAATTTGCTGAAAAGATGCTTTTCCTGCCACCCAAAGGCTTATTCCCCCAATTGCCACAAGGCAGGCTATTGCTGCAGCAGCGATTAATATCAGGAAATTATTCCTGCTTAGTATGGTAACGGACTTGCAATTGTTTTTCCCGATCCCCAGTTTTGAAGAAATATTTATCCAGGCTGTATCGGTCTTATAATGTTCAAGTTTTGTATGAACACCAGCCTCCTGCCATAATTCATTTTCCTCGTTAAATATCCGTCTGTTCTCAGTATCTTTTTCAATCCATGATCTCAATAGAATCATCTCATTATCTGAGATTTCTCCTGCAAAAAACTTAGTTATAAGATTCTGATATTCCACTTTTTCTTATTCCTTAAATATTCAAAACTTATGCTAATACAAGATAGAACCTTTTTACCCTTATATAGAATTGGAAATATTTATTGATTCGGAGAAAATAAAAAAACTTTAAAGATTACTGCTGATCAACATAATAATAAGAAGTGTCAGATATTCACTCAATTCAAGTCTGAGTGAGCGGAGAGCTTTCGACATCTGTGCCTCAACTGTTTTTACCGAAATATGAAGAGTATCTGCGATTTCTCTATATTTAAGTCCTTCGTTCCGGCTCAACTCAAATACTTTACGACATTCGGACGGTAATTTCCCAATCGAATGGGCGATATTTTCTTCCAGTTCCCTGGCTAAAAGTGACTCATGAGCAGAAAATTCATGTTGTTCAATATAAACCAACTTATAGATTTCGGCATATCTTGACTCAACTTTTTTTCTTCGTAACTTGTTAATACTCAAATTTTGGGCAATCTTGAAAATGTAAGACTTCAGAGAATCTTCAGGATCAATTTCTTCACGTCCTTCCCAAATTTTAGTAAACACATCCTGCACTATTTCCTGTGCTTCCTCAGGGTCATTCAGAAATTTATTGGCAAAAGCGCATAACCTGACATAGTACTTGCGGAAAAGTAGTTCAAAGGCCTGTTCATCTCCAAGTTTTAATCTCAATGCCAACTGATCAATCATAGAAACCCTCTTTGTCAGAACAAATATATGTTAAATATTGGATATTACTAAAACAAAAAATTGTCGTTTCTTTAGAAGCACTTAAGAAAAATCCATAAGGGTATTTTGAAATAAAGTTGTATTAGATGATAATAAAAGATGATCATGAAAAAACTTGTTTGGATTTCCATATTGTTAGTTATACTTTCCATCATTTCGTTAGTCTCATGCAAGAATGAGGTGGCAATAATGCATTTTAAAAGTATAAAGAATTCAAATCATCCTCAGATCGCATATTGGTTTCTTACTCCGGAAATACTTTTCAACGAAAAATATCTGCAAGATCTTGATAGTATAGTCAACAATAGCCTTTTCGATTTTATCTTCCTCGATGCACGGGAAGGATGTAGTTTTAATGATATTGAAAAGATGCATCCTGCTCTGGAAAAGATTGTAAATCAGGCACACAGGCGCAACATAAAAGTTGGATTCCGCACGGGTCTGGCATCATTAAATCCCGTTCCTGAAGAAATTACAGAGCGTTTTATTATGGAAGGGGAAGTAACTCTTGATAATTCGGGACAAGGCAGTTGCTCTATGAATTCAGAATTTATCCGTGCCCGCTCTTCTTATAAAAAGAGTATATTTAAGGTATTCGTTTTTAAAAAGACAGATGAAGGTTTTTACGATCCGGCTACCCTCATGGAGATTTCCGATTATGATTTTTCAGTCAGGGATGAAACCGTGAAAGTTTCTATCAGCGCAGGTAAAGAATTTAGCGGTTATTCTGCCTACGTTATGACTGAATTTCATTACAGATCTTTAAGTAATCATAGCCAGGAAGCAGTTAATCAGGCTATTAAACTTATAGATTCATATTCCGACATACCATTCGATGGTATTATGCTTGACGAATACGGAAATCCGGGAATTATCCCGCCCTGGAAGATGAAGTTTAGATTTGGCAACTACCGTAACAGAAGCTATTCACTTCCCCTGGCCAGAGAACTGGAAGTCAGAACCGGAGAACCTGCCTGCCTTACACTTTTTAACATGCGGTACGCACCTGAGGGCAAGCCTGAAACGAGGATAAAAGCAATAAATACATATATGGATCTTATGCGCGAGGGTCCTATGCATATTGAGAATGTTGTATATAAAAGAGCCAAAGAGGTTTACGGACCGGATTGCTTTATTGGCGCACATAACACTTTCCATAATTCACTTATAAACGATGAGATATGGGCGACAGGACTGAAATGGTGGTCTATTCCCCGTGAATACGGTTTTACCGATGAAGAAACCCCTCTCCCCACTCAGATAGGAATTTCTATGTCATACCCAAAGAATGTGATGTATAACATGTACTATAATTACAATATCAAAAAATTTGTGACAAAAACGCTGACCGGTTTGCGATATGGGATCCGAACGTTTTATCATGCTTTTAATGATAAAAACTGGGGGATCAGTCTGGAAAAACCGGAAGCATTGAATGAAATTAATCCTGTGGAAAATTGCGCGAGGTTATTGAACCGCTTTAATCCTTCATTACCTGAAATCAAACTATTGGTTATATTTGGCAATGAAGCACTTCAGAACTGGTATCCTGAAAAATCTGTCAGGGGTAGTTATGATATAAACTCTAAACTGGGTATTGAAGAAAAAGCAGTGAAAATCTGGAATGCAGGCTATATGAACGCACTGGTCCCGACAGATTTGATTAATGAGGGGAAACTAAAATTAGATGGTGAAAACAAACCTGTTATGTACGGCCACAAATTCGATGCAATTATCTTTTTGTATCCACAATATTCAAAAGAGCCGGTACTAAAATTTCTGGAGGATTACGTGAATACGGGTGGAAAGCTTATGATAGAAGGTTCTGCCACTCATGATTTTGAAGGAAAGGATATTTCTTCAAGGATGAAAAATATCCTTACAAAATCTACTACCATCCGCTTCTCAATTAGTGGCATTTCCAAGCTGGGAATCGTAAAAAATGCGATTGCCAATGGATGCAAAAACGAGGATGGGTCTTTTGTATTTACTGATATTCAATCCCTTCGCAACAAAAAAGCAACTTCATTTTCCATCAATGTAAATAACGATAACTACTCCGCTGAATATGAAGGATTGGCAGCCATAGCTATTGATCCGCAAAAAGGATTGCAAAAATTTGCATGCGCCGGTTTTAAGGAATTAAGGAAAAACGGTCAGGTTATTTTAAGTATTGAACGTCAGGCTGATATTTTCATAGAAAAACAAGGTGATGCTTTTCAAATAACAATTCCTGATCAGACAAAACCCAATATAACAGAAGTTAATAAACTATTTTAACTCAGATTGGCTATCTTTAAAAAATATAATATCACAATACGAAACTATGAAAGAGAACAAGACCCAAATCCTTCTGTTACTTGCCTATCCTATAATGAGTTGTAATCTGGCAGCTCAGGTTCAGGGCAACAATGAAAATAAGGCCCCGAACATAATTTTTATTTTAGCCGATGATCTTGGTTATGGAGATGTGACCGTTTACAATCCACAGGCTAAAACCAGCACCCCGAATATCGACAGGCTGGCTTCGCAGGGGATCCGATTTACCGATGCCCATTCACCATCTGCAGTCTCCACTCCTACCCGATATGGTATTCTTACCGGACGCTATTGCTGGAGAAGCCGCCTGCCGGTTGGCGTCCTGAATGGTTATAGCCAGTCACTCATCGAAAAAGAGAGGACCACGGTGGCTTCTCTCCTGAAAAGAAATGGTTATACCACGGCAGTTATTGGTAAATGGCATCTTGGCCTCGACTGGGTTCAAAAACAAGATGTTAAATACGTTTCGCCTGCCGATGCTGCTGAAGTGAATAACTCCGCAATTGTCAAAAGCATTGATCCTTCAATAATTGATTTTTCCATTCCACCATCTGATGGACCGCTGAACCATGGTTTTGATTATTCATTTATTCTTCCGGCTTCACTCGATATGCCCCCCTATTCTTACCTTGAAAACGATAGATTACTGGCACTTCCCGATGAGCTGACCAAAGGAAATGACCTTGATAAAGGTTCTGCAGGCGCCTTCTGGAGAGTCGGGCTTATGGCCAAAGGATTTGATTTTGAACAGGTAACACCAACATTTACCCAAAAGGCGATATCATTTTTGAAAAAACAGTCTGCAACAGGAAAACCATTTTTTCTCTATCTTCCATATTCTTCACCACATACTCCATGGATGCCATCGGCAGAGTATAATGGCAGCTCAAAAGCCGGTCAATACGGCGATTTCGTCAATATGGTTGATGCAGAAGTGGGGAAAGTTCTGACGACATTGACAGAGATGGGATTTGACGATAATACCATTGTATTTTTTGCCAGTGATAATGGTCCGTTTTGGAAACCTGATTTTATCGAAAAATATGAACACAGAGCTGCCTATATCTATCGCGGGATGAAAGCGGATGCTTTTGAGGGAGGACATAGGATCCCATTTATTGTCAGGTGGCCGGGAAAAATAAAACCAGATGGCCAGTGTCCAGAACCAATAATGTTAACTAACCTGTTGGCAACTTGCGCCGGGATTTTAAATAAAAATTTATCCGAAAATGAAGGAGAAGACAGCTTTAACATCCTTCCTCTCTTACTTGGAAATACTTCAGAGTATGAACGACCGGAAGCGCTCATACAACAATCATCAAGAGGGTTGTTTGTAATACGTAAGGGTGATTGGAAAATAATACTGGGACTGGGTTCCGGAGGATTCTCCAAACCGGAAAGTTATCAGCCAAAAGCCGGAGAAGCTCCTGGTCAGCTATTCAACCTGAAAGAGGACCCATCAGAGACTAAAAATCTGTATCAGCAATATCCTGAGAAAGTTGAGGAATTAATTGCGATACTAAAAAAATATAAGGAAACAGGAAGGAGCCGCTGATAATTTGCTTGTAACCGTCCGAGCCAGAGGTTAACCCGGCTCAAATAAGTTCGATCTTTGTCCACCCGGCTCCACCCTGAAAACAGACCCACTCGTTGGGGTTTATTGTTAAGACAAGATGAATAACTATTTACGATAACTTCTTTGATATGCAAAAAAAGCGGCTAATGATGCTATTCCCATGTATCTGTTCGGAATGATGATGCCGGAATACCTTCAGTATTAAAAAGGTCGCCAACAATAAAGTCTTTGAAAGCATACCTCACAGCAACAGGTTCAGCGACAGTCGGGCAAAACAGGGTTACTCCCCCGCCAATGATAAATGCTTTTGCAGGGAAGAATCGTTTGTTGGCACCCGCAACTTCGAAGCATGATAACTCTTTGCCAAATGAAGTAAGTCCGGTAGAGGCATTATTGAAGGTCAGCTTTACTACTGAACCAGAAACTGTCATCTCCTTTAAAACAGGACCCGAACTGGCAAATCCTTTTTTCCCATAAGTATTTGCAAGGGCAAGATATGCAAGACGATCTGAACCCGCTTTTTTATTTGAAGGATGAATACAATCTTTTTCACCAATATCCATTATGCAGGCCATGCCAATATTTGGAATTGCGGTTGATGCATTTAGCTGGGCTTCGCGAAGATATGCAGAATTTAAACCTGTTGATCCATAATCGAAAGGAGCTATCTGCACATAGTAGAATGGAAATTCGCCTACCCCCCATACTGAACGCCAGTTTTCTACCATCCCTGGTAATAATTTTACATACTGATTTGCTTCGTTACGGTTTGCTTCACCCTGGTACCAGATCGCACCTCTGATGCCATAACCAACCATCGGGTTTATCATAGCATTAAATAAAACTGTGGGCGTCTGATGCGACAGGTTTCCCTGCTGTTTTATATCAGGTAGTTTTATAAAATCGAAGTTTTTGAAGCCTGCCTCACTTATCCAAGGTTCAATACGTGTACCTCCCCAGCTGGTATTTATCAGGCCTACCGGAACTTTCAGTGCATTATACAGCATTAATCCAAAATAGTAAGCAGTGGCACTGAACTCGCTTACATTTTCAGGTTCACAGTTTTTCCAGCTTCCTGTAAAATTATCTAATGGTTGAAGGCTGGTGGCCCTTTTCACTGTTATCAACCGGATAGCCGGATTTGAAGAATTTGCGATCGCTTCATTCGATCCTTTAACAGGTTGGCTCATAAAACCTTTCATCGGCATTTCCATATTCGACTGCCCTGAACATACCCATACCTCGCCAATCATTACATTTTTCAATCTCAATGTTGTTCCATCGCTGACAGAAACCTCATAAGGCCCACCTGCTGATGGTGTAGCAACTTTAAGTTTCCATTTCCCGTCACTCCCTGCCTGAGCGGTGTAACTTTTTTTATTCCAGGATGTTGATACTTTAACAGTTGCATTTTTTGCAGCAGTTCCCCAGATAGCTGCCTCTGTCTGTTGCTGCAATACCATGTTATCGCCAAATATTGCCGGTAGTTTTACTTCACCGGACAAGGTTTCAGATGAAAGGACAAATACAATAATTAGCGTTGTTAAGGAAATAAAAAATCGTTTCATATCTATTTATTTATTAGTGTACTTAATATTGGTTATAATAATTTCAATCCGAGGGTCACAAGGCTTTATTCTGAGATAAATTTCAATAGCGGGATCAAGACCGGTTGTCCCTTTTCTGCTGTATATGAGACGTTTGCCGAAGCATTTTCTTTATCTCTGGCTTGTCGGGGCGCTGAGGTAACATGGACATAAGGGTTCATCTTACTTATGAATACTAAAGCCCGCTCCTTAGCTTCGTCAGAAAAATTTACAAATTGAGGATAAACAACACTTATAATATCAGCCATTGAGGTATGCCTGGTAAAAGTAACTCCTTTAATATTGGAATTTGTTACTTCATTTTGAATAACAACCACAGTTCCTCCTGAGGGTATCCAGTTCAGCCAGTTCATCTCATCACCGGCATTTTTTTCACTTCCCAGCCTTATGATGTCATTTGCATAATATTTCCTCAATTCTTCTTTAAAAAATGGAGGAAGTTTTGTGCTGGTAATATACCCTGATATTAACCGGCAATTATTGTAATGTTCAACATTGAAATTATAATCTTCCGCATTAAGACGACCGTTATTATTCGTAAGGTGCGAAGCAAACAGGTCAACCAGTACCTTAAATTCAACTGTTGCCGTGTCGACTGAAGGGTTGTTCTTTAATATATCCTCTCTGATCGCCCTGACAAATCCCTTTTTGTCCGAAGGACTTAGATTGAACTCATTATCAGCAAATTTTATCTCTCTGGGCACCTCATCGAGCCTGTTAACATTAAGCGTAATTCTGGCTACGGGCTTCCTCCCTTCATTCTCAAGCACCGGCTCAACTATTGGTGAGTTGTAAGGTATTGTTCCTGTAGCCTCAATATCTAATGAACCTGATGCCAGACCGGGCGACAATACAGATACATGTATTTTCCCGGGTTTCCCGGACGACCTTATTACATTCGATACCGGCGTATTTTTATAAATGATCCCATCAATCTGACCCTGTTTAAAAACATCCGGATAATAAACAGATGGTCCCATCAGTGTTGCAGGCCCTGTGACAGTCCATCTGAGTGTCTGGGTTGCTTCATGAAGATAATTCCCCTTTGAATCTGCAATATCCGCTGTTATTATTGAAACAGAACCTCGTTCGGCCAATATTTTCAGTTGTGAACCGGAAAGCACGATCTTTGCATGTTCTCCTGCTGTTTTACCTTGTGAAGGATTGACAATTTTCTTATTATTATTAAAAATAACTTCTTCAATACTGTTAATAACCCGGTTTGATGTCGATGTTGAGATCGTTTCGTCAGCCCCGGCAAGACTAATAACCAGGGGGCTTTTAAGAAAGTCTACAACTTCCTTGCCGTCAATAACTTCAGAACAAACCATATACAGATAGGGATCCTTATCTGACCATAGATGAGGGTTTTTGATGGGTTTGGTTACCTGTTCGAATTTGTATAACTGCCCGGGGTTAATAACTGCATCCGATTTAATTAACTGCACAATTTTTCCGGAAGCATCGGTAACAGAAGTCTGCAAAGTACAGCTCTTTTTCTGGGAGTTATCATTTTTCACCCAGGTTTTTACGCTGACAACACTCTCTTTTTCGGAGACCACGAGTGTTGTAGCAGAGACTCCTCCTTCATGGCTTGCTGAGCCTTGCATTGGGATGTAAAGTTTATTTTTTAAAACAATTTTCACATCACGGCAGATGCCGCCATATACATCAGGGTGAGATTCGTCAATCTGAGGAATTTTCATCTCATCAGACTGCAGGTTATTAACTGCAACAGAAAGCAGATTGTCCGCTCCCGGTTTTATGAAACCTGTTATATCAAAATCCAGAGAACCGGATCCGGCTTTGTTATCTCCGAGATACTTACCGTTAATCCATACTTTGCAATATTTTTGAATTCCCTCAAACTCAATAAAAACTTTTCTGCCGGCATAATCACTGTTAATTGAGAAGTGCTTGCGGTACCACCCCCAGCCAAGCCTCCAGTAAGGATTGCCGCCTTCTTCCTTGTTAATGAAAAAAGGATGAATCTCACCGGTTGTCTCATAGGTATTCCAGGAATGCGGCAGGCTTATGGCAGGCCATTTTGAGTCATCAAATCCAGGCAATTCATATCCTTTGTCGGCAGACTCATTAGGAAAATAGTTAAATGTCCATTGATTATTGATCAGTTTTTCAATCCTGATACTTCCCTTGATTTCTAAAGGTTTCTTTTGGGCATTCAAAAGAGAAATACCAAAAAAAACTGAAAATATAAGAGTGATAATTTTCATTTTCAGGATATTAATGAAATTTAATTATGAAGTACAAGATAATAAATTATTACAAATTGGGATGTGTGGTATTAAATTTTCAGAAACATCTCTAACTATTCCAGTTAAATTAACCAATTTTCCAGCCCCTTCTCCTATTTTTACTTCATCCCCTTGCCCCTTTTTTTATTACACACGAACTCACCCATTCCACCCTGCAGACTGGCTTCTTCGTAAAGAGGGGGAGTTTACGAGGAAATATATTATTGAATACTAAGGTATTGGGTAAAGTTAATTATTTTATTTCACATATAAAATTACGTATAATTAAGGAAATGAACTCCCCCTTTTGTAAAACAGAGAGTGGGCAGGGGGTGAGTTCATGGGATCTTGTATTAAATCAAAACTTACGGAAACAATAAGAATAAAGAAAATCAAGTATATATAATTAAGGTATACCAACAGGTGTCTGTTCTGTTAAACTTTCTATGAAATCTCCGGATTTTCAAATTGCAATTTGCAGTTCTTCAGGTTTTGACAGCATGAGGGGTGTTATGTAAGCATGCAGGGTGTGGTGACGCATCCCTTAAACCGAGTTACAAAACAATAAAAGGCGAAAACAATTACGCTCTCGCGGCATAAGCGAATAACAGTAGCTTAAGCACTACCGCCGAAAGGCTGGATCTCCTGGCACATGTGTCGGGACGAGACTTTTCCCGGGCGGTCATGCCCTGATCCAACCCGACAAGGAGACGCTAAATCATACCTATGTCATCAAAAAGAAAAAAATGATGTTGAATCTGGATACCTGATTTTGCGAAAATACAAGATTCCCGGATAGAATCAGTGTGCTCAAAGAAATTAAACAGGATAATTTCATTTGGTATAGGGAACTGTCTCATTTTCATCGGTAACATATCCCCACTTTTTGATATACTCCTGACCAGGGAGAAACATATCGTTGGTTTTATGCAATAATTGGACTAGTTTCTTATCCAGATCATCCTTTACCTGCTGATACTCTTTATCATTCAATAAATTTTTCATCTGATACGGATCTTTCAGGTTATCAAACATCAACCAAGGTCCCGACAAATCTTTCACATAGGTATAACGTTTGGTCCTCACCCCTCGGTATTCTTTCCCTCCCTTATCACGTGACCATTGCCCGAAAGGATGATAACAAGCAATAAGTACAGCATCAGTCATGTCTTTTGCTTTTCCTGCGATTATGGCAGACTTATCTTCACCCTCAACAGTAGAAGGGATAGGTAAACCGCATAGGCCCAGTAGTGTTGGCATGATATCAGGTGTATTGATAAGCATATCATTGTTTTTACCATTGTTCCCGAAAAGTTCAGGAAATCTGATTAACAACGGAACATTGATCGATTCTTCGTACGGTCTTTGTTTGTGACTGAAACCATGAGAATTTACCATTGCTCCATGATCGGAAGTAAAAATAAAAATGGTATTCTCATCAAGTCCGGTCTCCTTTAAAGTGTGCTGCAACACTCCGATACAACTATCCAATGCCGTAATATGGCCATAATAACCGACTAAATCCGCAATAGCTGTATCATGCAAATCTGTAGGAACATTGGGCCTGAGGTACAGCAGCTTATTTCTGTAGATCTTTTGGCATGATTCAGGGGAAGTTTCAAAAGGTGCATGCGGTGGCCCCCAGGAGAGTATCAAAAAAAAAGGCTCTTTCTTCTGTTTCCTTTCCCTGATGTAGTTTACCGCATCGGTTGTTTGAGCATAAGCATCATACCCCTCCCATTTAGCTTTTTTATCATCGTTTCCCCAATAATACGAATTAAAGTAATTATGGGTACATTCCAGAACTTTCCAGTATTCAAAACCCTGCCGACGGTCTACCGGAATAAAGGAACTTCGCCCATGTCCGTCGACGTGCCATTTCCCGATATAAGCTGTTTGATAACCGGCGGCTTTGAAAACCTTGGCAATAGTTGGCGCTTCGGGATTTAACGGAACATCGTTAACAAAAACGCCTGTTGAAAGCGGATACTGACCGGTAAGCAAGCTGCCTCGATAGGGACAACAAACAGGGCAACATGATATCGTGTTGGTAAAATTGATTGCATGGCTGGCAAGCCGATCAATGTTTGGAGTGACAACATCTTTATTTCCGTTGTAACCAACTGATTGGCTGCGCCATTCGTCGGCCAGAATGAAAACCACATTAGGTTTTTGCTGGTAGCTTTGTGCAAATAATTGATTAGCTGCAATCGCAAATAGGCAGCCAGATGCGATGGATGTTGTTTGTAGAATATTTGTTTTCATACTTCTGCAAGAATTATTGTTATGTAAATGTTAATAGTTAGGTTTGGCGCAAAAATAAATTAAGGTTCTCAACACTTTTTTCATTCTCTGCAAGCTTTAATTTGCTTCTGCAATGATCTTGCAACAATTTCTTCTAAAGTCTAATGGCCTTCAACCTAAATTACCTGGATAGTTACATATATTTTAATCCCTAATCCGGGCAGTTTTTATTTTGCCACAGGTGGATTGAAAGGTATACCTCTATTCGTCAGGCTCATTATCAATTCTGATCTAAGAGAATCAATGGTGTTTTTATATTTCGGACTATCAATCAGATTTTTTGTCTCACCCTTGTCCATTTTAAGATCAATAAACATTTCACTGATTTTTCCTATATCGTCCAATTCATATTTATATTGACCGTTATGAATCATATAACCGGTCTCAGTTTCTAAATAAATATGATTTGGCCAGTCAGTAAGTTTTTCCTGTTTGGTCAGGGGGACAACAGACCTGCCCATCAGGCCTGTTGGAGATTGAATTCCTATGAAATCACATAATGTTGGTAAAAGGTCTAAACCATTACTAACAAGGTGTTCATTATCAACTATCCCCTTTTGTTTCATCCATGGATAAGAAATAATGAAAGGTATATTAGCGGCCTCTTCATAAAGAATTGTTTTGTGTTCCAGCTTATGGGAGGCATCATGGTCACCATGATCGGAAGTGAAAATTACAATAGTATTTTCCGACAGCCCGGATTTTTTCAGCGCATCCATTACAAGAGCGATCTGTCCATCTACTCGCTCTGTAAGTCGCATATAGGCCCAACGATGCATCCTCCAATCTTTTTCGCTCCATTTTTCCCTGACGATATTACGAAATGACCTGAGTTTTATCAAGCTATCCACACTACTGAGTTCACCTACCATAGGCTGATGATTATCAGGTAATGGAGGGCAAATTTTCTTGAAAAATTCTTCCTCTGAAATTCCTTCTGGTAACAGCAGTGCTTTATCAAGTTCCATAGCAACTTTCCCTTTTGATCTGTCCGGTTGTTCCCAATTGATGGCAAGACGACAAATATCATGTAGATTGATAAATGATGCAAAAAGTAGAAAGGGTTTATCTTCTTTCTTACGGTTCAGAAGAAAATCAGCACATACAATGGCTAAACTGTCTCTCTCATCAAGGGTCAAAGGTTCATATCCCCAGGGTTTAATTTTTGAACCGGTCACAGGCAAATGAACTTTCCCACCGTAGTATGTCTGATATCCTGCCTGCTGAAAAAGATTCCCTATTGATTTGGAATACAGACTTTGAACCTTGGCTTTATCAATTACTGGAGTATCATTTTTTCTCATACCGATTTCTGAAGGGAATCGCCCTGTTTGTAAGGAAAATCTTGAAGGAACAGACACTGGATTAGTAGCGTAAGCGCAAGTAAATCTTATACCGGCTGAAGCTATGGCATCCATTGCAGGAGTTTTAAGCCATTTATTACCTGTGCACGACATCATGGAAGCGCTTTGCTGATCTGTCATGATGATAAGGATATTAGGATGCTCAAAAGCCTTATTCCCCGAGTTGGCGCATGAGCCCAAAACTGTCATTGGCAGCATCAAACCTAATGTAAAACGGGTTTTATGTGTTATTCCCATAATTATATCTCTTTTTTAAGATTGTAAGTTTATCAGGCTAAATCATTTACATGTTCGCTCTCGTGCTTTTTAAAAATAGAGGTTCAATCATTTCACTATTTAGTCTTTCCCAGGAAGCTTTTAGCTCAATAAACTTTTCGGGATTTTGTGTTGCAAGATTATTTGTTTCACTTATATCTTCAGTCAGATTGTAGAGTTCCCATTTCTTATTGTTCATTACAATTTTCCAATCTCCTGATCTTAATGCAGTCCTCTCTCCCTGGCGCCAAAACAGGTTAATATGTGGCTGCTCTGAGTTCTCATTTAATAAATATGGCAATAAGTCAACTCCGTCAAGGTTCTCAGGAATAGCTGCTCCCACAGCGGAAATAACTGTTGGGAAAATATCACAGGAAATGACGGGGTTGTTATATACTATTCCTGCAGGTATTTTACCTTTCCACTGAACCATAAACGAAATACGAATGCCACCTTCATACATATCTCCCTTTTCTCCACGTAGAGGAGCGTTACTTGAAGTAAGCTCCCTGGTAGGGCCTCCATTATCACTTAGAAAAATGATTATCGTATTTTCCTCCAGTCCGGCATTTTTTAACATTTTAATAATAGCACCTATGCCTTTATCAAGATTAGAAAGCATCGCGGCGAAAATGCGGCGTTGAATATCCTCTATTCCTGAATATTCTTTCATATATTTATTTGCTCCCTGTAGTGGACTGTGGACTGCATTGAATGCAACTTCAAGGAAAAATGGCTGGTTTCTTTTTCTTTTAATAAAATCTATTGCCTCTCGTGTGAAAGCGTCGGTAAGATAGAGATTTTCTTCAACGGGTTGACTTCCTCGAAGTATTGGGTTATTTGCATCATAAGGTGGCTCATCTCCCAATAAAGTATGATAAATTACTCCATCTCCAATCCATATACCCTTGGTTCCATCCGGTAACATACGGCGTCGGTACATTGACGTTACATTATTATTCCAGGGAGGATTGGCATACGAGTGCCCTTCATGCAGAAAGCCAAAGAATTCATCAAAGCCCCTCCTCATTGGATGAAAATCAACTGTTCCTCCAAGATGCCACTTCCCCACTAATGAAGTAGCATAGCCATTATTATGAAAAACCTGTGCAAGTGTTTGCAGATCTGTTGGTAATCCTATTTTTGGATTTCCATTACTTGCGCCAGTCGGATTAAACTCATATCCAAAACGTGTTTGGAACTTTCCTGTAAGCAATCCTGCCCTCGAAGGACTGCTATTTGGTGCAGTTACATAACCCGCTGTAAAGCGTACTCCATTTTTTGCAATGCCATCTATATTTGGAGTGCGAATCTGCTTATTGCCCTGACAACCAAGTTCCCCGTAACCTAAATCGTCTGCAATTAATAACACTACATTAGGCCGCTGTTCAACCCGTTTGCCAATTTTAGCGGCCGGTAACTGATTTGGGGTCAAAAATGTATTTAAGAAACCAAAAATCCATAGAATATTATTCATGCTGTTTATTTTAGGGTACCTCTAACCTGCATTATTCATGCAGAAGATAAAAGACTCCCGATAGCTATCGGGAAGTAAAAAGTTGAGGAGCGTAGCGACGAAATCCCGCTTCGGCGGGGATAAAAGTCAGGCATTTGCAAACCATTTTCAATATTTATTTTTAAAGTTGATTTTTATGCTTGTTTTTCATAATGTCTTTAACCTTTTGTCTTTTATCTTGGTTCTATACTTTTGTCTTCTATTTTTTTGTTGCCGCTGTTTGAAACAAATATAATATGATTTTCTAAAATCTACTTTTATTCTTTTGAATTTCTATATAATCCTAAATATCAACATATTACGAAATTACATCTTTCACGTCTGGACATACCTCTGCCTTCACTGCATGCACAGCAGGCAGGTCGTGGAAAAAAGTCACTTTTTCCCGGGTTTAAAGAAAGTGAGACTAAATCGGATAAAATATTAATTTTCAATCACTATTAAACGGATAATATATGAAATTAGAAGGAGATTCTTCGCATCACTTCGTTTCGCTCAGAATGACAGATACTTGTGTTTTTATGAGGGGGGTGGTTGGAGGCTGTGCCTCCAACCACCCCCCTCGACTCTCTAACTCTGTTTGATATATTAAAAATTTATATACATTTGTCCATCAATTTATAACAAAAAGGTGAAGAACTCTTTATTACATATTATTATCCTCCTCATTATTGCTATACGCACTTGATCCGGGAATAATATGTATTACTTTAAATATACAAAAGCTTTCCGGGGAACCGGGAAGCTTTTTTTAATATGATTATTACAATATGAAGAATCCACTCAAGAGTTCAAAGACAACAACAGACAGAAATATGGCTGGGGCCAGAAGCCTATGGCGTGCAAACGGGATGAAGGAAGAACAGTTTGGGAAACCGGTTATCGCTATTGTCAACTCATTTTCCCAGTTTGTTCCGGGACATGTTCACCTGCATGAAATTGGACAGGTCGTTAAAAAAGAGATTGAGAAGAGAGGGCTTTTTGCTGCAGAATTCAATACAATAGCTATTGATGATGGCATTGCAATGGGACACGGCGGTATGCTCTACTCCCTGCCTTCCAGAGAACTTATAGCTGATAGTGTTGAATATGTATGTAATGCTCACCTGGCCGATGCCATGATCTGCATAAGTAATTGCGATAAGATCACCCCGGGAATGCTTATGGCCGCGATGAGACTTAACATACCTGCTGTATTTGTATCGGGTGGGCCAATGGAAGCCGGCCGTTATAAAAACAAATATATTGACCTTGTAGATGCAATGGTCGCATCTGCTGATAATAATATAAGCGATAATGATCTGGATGGTATTGAAAAAGCTGCCTGTCCAACATGTGGCTCATGCTCAGGAATGTTCACCGCGAACTCCATGAATTGTCTTAATGAAGCCTTAGGACTGGCACTTCCCGGAAACGGGACCATTGTTGCAACCCACCAGAACCGGGTGAAGCTGTTTGAAAGAGCAGCTGGATTGATAGTTGATCTGGCCAACAGATATTACAATGAAGGTGATGAGTCGGTTCTTCCGCGCTCTATAGCAACCAGAGAGGCATTTATGAATGCAATGTCGCTCGATATAGCAATGGGTGGATCCACCAACACTGTTCTTCATCTTCTTGCCATTGCTCATGAAGCGGGTGTTAATTTTACGATGAAAGATATTGATGAACTTTCCCGTATAATTCCCAATATCTGCAAAGTAGCCCCGAGCTCACAATATCATGTTCAGGATGTTAACCGCGCAGGCGGAATTTTATCCATTATGGGTGAACTGGAACGCGGTAACCTGATAAACAGCTCTGTAAAACGGGTAGATTATCCAACTCTTCATGATGCTATCTCCGACTGGGATATTCAGGGTGGTAAGGCGCAACCTGTTGCTTTTGATTTTTTCAGAAGTGCACCTTCAATGGAAAAAAGCCTGAAAATGGCTTCTCACAATACTACTTATAAAGATCTTGATACCGATAGAGAAAATGGATGCATCAGGTCAGTAAAACATCCCTACAGCAAAGATGGCGGTCTCGCTATACTTTATGGAAATATTGCAAGAAAAGGATGTATAGTTAAAACTGCCGGTATTAATTCATCGCTGTTTTCATTCACAGGTAACGCCATAATATTTGAATCGCAGGAAGACGCTGTTGACGGGATTCTGAACGGGGTCGTGAAAGCCGGTGATGTAATTGTTATTAGATATGAAGGTCCTAAAGGAGGTCCGGGTATGCAGGAGATGCTCTACCCTACTTCATATCTCAAATCAAAGGGGCTCGATAAAAGATGTGCTCTTATTACCGATGGCCGGTTTTCAGGAGGTACCTCAGGCTTGTCTATCGGGCATGTATCTCCCGAAGCAGCAGCAGGTGGTGAACTGGCTTTACTCAGGACAGGAGATGGTATTGAAATAGATATTCCTGGCAGAAAAATAAATGTTTTATTATCTGATAATGAACTTAAAAAAAGAGAGAAAGAAGAGAAACTAAAAGGCGACAGAGCTTTTAAGCCGGAAGCCCGTAACAGGGAAATCCCTTCATCGCTGAAGGCTTATGCTGCTTATGTAAGTTCGGCAGACCTTGGGGCAGTAAGGCTAATCTAAGACAAATGACAAAAGTGGTTTTTATGATCCCCTCCTGGGAGAGCCTGCCCCGCTTCGGCGGGGGGTTAGGGGTGGGTTAAAACTTTGATAAAAGACAATTATTACTATATGAAGACAGAAAAGAAAATAAAACAAACAACCGTACAAGTCAATGGACAAGAACATATTACAGGAGCAGAAGCGCTTTTACAATGCCTGATTGAGGAGGGTGTGGATACTATTTTTGGCTATCCCGGCGGCGCTATAATGCCTGTTTATGATGCGCTTCTCAATTACGAAGGAAAGCTCCGGCACATTCTTACCCGGCATGAACAGGGAGCTGCTCATGCAGCCCAGGCATATTCAATGACAACCGACAAACCTGGAATTTGCTTTGCTACGTCAGGACCCGGCGCTACCAACCTTGTGACCGGAATTGCCAATGCTTTTCTTGATTCAGTCCCGGTGGTATTTATCACAGCACAGGTAACATCGGGGCTTATCGGCACAGATGCATTTCAGGAGACTGATATAATCGGCGTTTCAATGCCGGTAACAAAATGGAACTGCCAGGTAAAAAAGCCACAGGATATACCAGATACAATTGCTAAAGCTTTTTATATCGCAAAATCAGGTCGTCCCGGACCGGTTCTGATTGATATAACGAAAGATGCCCAGCTTGAAAAACTACATTTCAAGTACAAAAAATGCGACTATATAAGAAGCTATAACCCCCTCATACCATTGCATATAAAGGCAATAGAATCAGCTGCAATCATGATTAACCATGCCGAAAGACCTTTGATTCTTGCCGGCCATGGAGTGCTTCTGTCAAGAGCAGAGAAAGAATTGAAGACATTTGCAGAAAAAACGGGAATCCCTGTTGCATCAACTTTACTTGGTCTGTCAGCATTCCCCTCTGATCACCGGTTGTTCACCGGAATGCTTGGCATGCATGGCAACTATGGGCCGAATCTTCTCACAAATGAAGCTGACCTGATAATAGCTGTCGGAATGCGTTTCGATGACCGCGTTACAGGGAATCTTAAGAAATATGCAAAAAAAGCAACCATAATTCATATTGAGATCGATGAGGCTGAGATAAATAAAAATGTCCAGGTTGATGTCGAAATAAATAATGATGCAAAGGAGGTTCTTAAGTACCTCATCCCCCTGGTTAAAGAGAACTCTTTTGAACAATGGATCAGAGAATTCCGGATTTGTGATAAGACTGAATATGAAAAAGTTATCAAACCAGAAACGAAACCTGAAAAAGGTGAGATAAGGATGGGTGAGGTTGTGAGACTGGTATCAGAACTGACAAAGGGTGATGCAATAATTGTTACAGATGTCGGACAGAATCAGATGTTTGCTGCCCGCTATTACAAATTTACTCAACCAAACAGCCTGGTCACTTCAGGTGGAATGGGAACAATGGGATTCGGCCTTCCGGCAGCTGTAGGCGCTAAAATAGGGAGCCCGGATAAACCTGTTATTGCATTCCTGGGAGATGGAGGTTTCCAGATGACAATACAGGAACTTGGAACTATATTACACTATAATATACCTGTTAAAATAATAATTCTTAATAATAGTTTCCTGGGAATGGTGCGTCAGTGGCAGGATATGTTTTTCAAAAAAAGATATGCTTCAACAGAATTGATAAATCCCGATTTTGTAATGATAGCTAATGGCTTTAGCATTCCGGCAAAAAGGGTTTCAAAAAGAGAAGAACTGAAAGATTCCCTGATAGAAATGCTTGCGGCAAAAGGGCCTTACCTGCTCGACATAACAGTGGAGAAGGAAGGTAATGTCTTTCCTATGGTAGAACCCGGATCATCCGTTTCCGAAGTAAGATTAACGTATTAACAATAAAATAAAGAGAAAATCAAAAGCAAATAATACATTAAATGAAACAGGAATTTACGATATCGCTATTCACCGAGGATCATATAGGGATACTTGGCCAGATAACAATAATATTAACACGAAGGCAGATAAATATTGATAGTTTCACCGCCTCGGAATCGGCAGTAAAAGGGGTATACCTACTCACTATCGTTGTGAAAACAACAAGTGAGATGATACAGAAAGTGGCCAGACAGATGGAAAAGCTGGTTGATGTCTTAAAAGTTTTTGTACATACCTCCGACCAGATTATTTACCAGGAGATTGCCCTGTTTAAAGTTACAACAAATGCGTTGATGTCAGGAAACATTATTGATAATATTGTCCGTGCTCATCATGCACGTATTCTTGAGGTTTCACCCGAATACATCGTAATTGAAAAAACAGGTCACAAGGCAGAGATATCTGAATTACTTACCCAGCTTGAGCCATATGGTGTGTTGCAGTTTGCAAAATCAGGCAGAGTAGCTATTACAAAGCAGGTGAAGGAGTTAAATTCATATCTGAAGGAAATGGATGAAGCAAATCGCTATAAACCCGAAACAATAGAAGTTATTAATTAATACAAATTTAAATACTTAAGATCATGGCAAAAATTGATTTTGGCGGTGTCATCGAGAATGTTGTAACAAGAGAAGAGTTTCCACTTTCAAAAGCCCGCGAAGTTCTTAAAAATGAAATCGTTGCAGTTATTGGTTATGGTGTTCAGGGGCCGGCACAGGCTATGAACATGAAGGATAACGGCATTAATGTAATTATCGGACAGGCTCCTGAGTTTAAAGCCGACTGGGACAAAGCCATTAAAGACGGTTTTGTACCTGGAAAAACACTCTTTCCGATTGAGGAAGCTGCAAAAAAAGGTACAATTATTCAATATCTGGTTTCAGATGCTGCACAACGTATAATATGGCCAAAACTTAAACCATGTCTTAATGAAGGAGATGCACTCTATTTTTCCCATGGGTTTTCTATCACCTATAAAGAACACACCGGAGTGATTCCCCCTGCAAATGTTGATGTTATTCTCTGTGCACCAAAAGGTTCAGGGACAAGCGTCCGACGAAATTTCCTTGCCGGAGCAGGTATTAACTCAAGTTTTTCAGTTTTTCAGGATTTTACAGGAAAAGCTGAAGAACGGACGATTGCTCTGGGTATTGCAATTGGTTCAGGTTATCTGTTCCCTACAACTTTTGAACAGGAAGTTTTTAGCGATCTGACAGGAGAGCGCGGTGTATTAATGGGAGCTCTGGCAGGCATAATGGACGCTCAATATCAGGTACTTCGTCAGAATGGCCACAGCCCATCGGAAGCCTTTAACGAAACTGTCGAAGAATTAACACAGAGTTTAATTCGCCTGGTTGATGAAAACGGGATGGACTGGATGTATGCAAACTGCAGTGCAACGGCACAGCGCGGGGCTCTCGACTGGCGTCCGAAATTCAAAGCGGCAACGCTTCCTGTTTTTACAGAACTGTATCAGAAAGTCAAATCCGGCGAAGAATGTGTCAGAGTTCTTAAATCAACCGGCGCTGTAAATTATAAAGAGGTACTCGATGGCGAACTGAAAGAACTTGGTAATTCAGAAATGTGGAGAGCAGGTGCTGCAGTGAGAAAACTCAGACCGGTGAAATAGTAAACTTTTACAAATAACTGATAAAAATGGACGATAAGGTCATTATTTTCGATACCACCCTCAGGGATGGAGAACAGGTACCCGGATGCCAGTTAAATACGATTGAAAAGATTGAAGTTGCTCAGGCCCTTGAAGCTCTGGGTGTCGATGTGATTGAAGCCGGCTTCCCCGTTTCAAGCCCCGGAGATTTCAAATCGGTGGTCGAAATATCGAAAGCGATTTCAAACCCTGTGATCTGCGCTCTTACCCGGGCCGTCAAAAAAGATATTGAGGTGGCTGCTGAAGCACTTCAATATGCAAAAAGAAAAAGGATACATACCGGAATCGGCACTTCCCCTTTTCACATTAAATATAAGATCAAGACAACTCCCGAAGAGATTCTGAAAAGAGCTGCTGACGCCGTTAAATACGCCAGAAAATTTGTGGATGATGTGGAGTTCTATGCCGAAGATGCAGGTAGAAGTGAAAACGAATTCCTTGCAAAAGTTATCGAAGCCGTAATAAAGGCAGGAGCTACGGTTGTAAATATCCCTGACACTACCGGTTACTGCCTGCCCGAAGAATACGGACAGAAGATCAGGTATCTTAAAGAAAATGTTCCTAATATCGACAAAGCCACAATCTCAACACATTGCCACAATGATCTTGGCATGGCAACAGCCAACACGATGATGGGAATTATCAATGGGGCAAGACAGGTTGAGGTGACAATAAACGGTATCGGCGAGAGAGCCGGTAACACATCTTTGGAGGAGGTGGCAATGATAATAAAAAGTCACCATAACCTCAATTTAAGAACTGATATTAATACAAAACTGATCTTTAGTACCAGCCGGCTTGTTTCAAACCTCATGAGCATGCCCGTGCAGGCAAATAAAGCTATTGTCGGGAGAAACGCATTTTCTCACTCTTCAGGTATTCACCAGGATGGTGTTTTGAAAAACAGAGAAAACTATGAAATCATTGATCCTGTTGAGGTTGGAATAAGAGAATCTTCAATTATCCTGACTGCCCGAAGTGGCAGGGCAGCTCTTAATCACCACCTTGAATTATTAGGATTTAATTTTGGAAAAGAGGAACTTGACGATATTTACCATCGTTTTCTTCTGCTTGCAGATAAAAAGAAAGATATCAACGATGAAGATATAAAAATTCTTGCCGGTACCGTTTTTCAGGGAGAAAAATCGCTTAAACTAGACCTCCTGCAGGTTTCATGCGGAAAATCATTAATTCCGGTTGCAACAGTCGGTGTAAAAATAAATGGTGAAGTACATTTTTCAACTGCATCCGGCAACGGACCAATCGATGCAGCTTTCACAGCTGTTAAACATCTGATCAGCAAAACTGTACATCTCGAAGAATTTCTGATTCAGGCCATTACAAAAGGCAGCGACGACATCGGGAAGGTGCACATCCAGGTTGAGCACCAGGGAAAGATATATTACGGTTTCTCGGCTAACACTGATATAATAACTGCTTCGGTTGAAGCCTTTATCGACGCTATTGCAAAAATACAATAGATGAATTTGAAAATTTGAAAATTTTGAAAATTTTGAAACCAAAAACTCTTTTTGACAAAATCTGGGATGGACATGTAGTCCGATCCATTGAAGATGGACCCGATGTTCTTTACATCGACCTGCATTACATCCATGAGGTTACCAGTCCACAGGCATTTAATGGTCTGAAAGAACGGGGCATACAGGTATTCCGGCCCGGTAAAACTTTTGCAACTGCCGACCATAACATACCGACTAAAGACCAGCATCTGCAGATCCGCGACGAATTATCCCGCACACAGGTAGAGAGACTAAGCGAAAATTGCCGTAAACATGGTATAGAATTGTTCGGTCTGAACCATCCCAAAAACGGGATTGTCCATGTTATTGGTCCAGAGCTGGGTTACACCCTCCCCGGAATGACAATTGTTTGCGGCGACAGTCATACATCAACCCATGGTGCATTCGGGACGATAGCATTCGGGATCGGAACAAGTGAAGTTGAGATGGTTCTGGCAACCCAGTGCATACTTCAGCCAAAACCCAAAAAGATGAGAATCACCATTAATGGCAATCTTCATAAAGGGGTGACTTCGAAAGATATAATCATGTATATCATCTCAGAGATATCAACAGGCGGGGCAACAGGCTATTTTGTCGAGTATTGTGGTTCAGTAATAAAAAGCCTTAGCATGGAAGCAAGGATGACAATATGCAATATGAGCATCGAGATGGGAGCACGAGGCGGATTAATAGCGCCGGATGAAACTACTTTCGATTATATGAAGCAACTTCCTTCACTCCCCGGAATAGCTGACCTGGAATCATCTGTTAATCAGTGGAAAAAACTTAAAAGTGATCCTGATGCCTCCTTCGACCGCGAACTTGAGTTTGATGCCTCTTCAATAAACCCTATGATAACTTATGGTACCAATCCCGGTATGGGAATGGCAATAGACGAATCAATTCCGATAGCAGAAAATAAAAATAAGGAAGCATCTTCATCTTATTTAAAATCACTTGATTATATGGGTTTTAGACCCGGGATGAAGCTTCTTGGGCACGCGATAGATTATGTATTTATTGGGAGTTGCACGAATGGACGGATTGAGGACTTCAGGGCATTTGCACAAATTATCAGGGGAAGGAAAAAAGCCGCTAATGTAACTGCTTTGATTGTTCCCGGTTCCAAAAAGGTAGAAGAACAAATGGCTGCTGAAGGGCTGATAGAAATATATATAAATGCAGGCTTTAAAGTTAGACAACCCGGATGCTCTTCGTGTCTGGCAATGAACGATGATAAAATCCCGGAAGGGAAATATGCAGTGTCAACTTCAAACAGAAACTTCGAGGGAAGACAGGGCCCGGGTGCAAGGACAATACTTGCCAGTCCGCTCACAGCAGCTGCTGCAGCTATAACCGGCAGGATATCCGATCCAAGAGAATTTATGAATGAAGAAAACAACCTCAAATTATAATCTGTTATGCCAAAAGTTAAATTTTCTATACTCGAGTCAACCTGTGTTCCGCTTCCATTCGAAAATGTCGATACCGATCAGATTATACCGGCAAGGTTTTTAAGTGCAACTTCAAGGGAAGGCTTCGGAGATAATCTATTCCGCGACTGGAGATACACGAAGACTGGTGAGAAAAACAGTGAGTTTGTTCTGAATAATCCAAAATTCAGAGGGAAGGTTCTTGTTGCCGGAAAAAATTTCGGTAGCGGATCAAGTCGCGAACATGCAGTCTGGGCTATTTTTGACTATGGGTTCAGGGCAGTGGTATCGAGCTTTTTTGCAGATATCTTCATGAATAATTCCCTTAATAACGGCCTTCTTCCTATTGTAATTCCTGAAGAACTTCTAATAAAACTTCAGGAACTGATTCAAAAGAACCCTGCCACAAAAGTTAAAATAGATATTGAGAAACAGACATTTACAATTATTCCCACCAAAGATTCCATTAGATTCGCGATCAATCCATATAAGAAAGAATGTCTCCTAAAAGGACTCGATGATATCGATTTCCTTCTGAGTATGAAAAATGCAATTACCGGTTATGAGATCAATAAAAGCTTTGTAAAATGAGAGTTGAAATAATGGATACTACCCTCAGGGATGGGGAACAGATGCAGGGTGTGTCATACTCACCGCTCGAAAAGCTCCATATTGCCAAACTTCTTTTGAAAGATTTAAAAGTTGACCGCATTGAAGTGGCATCTGCACGCGTATCAACAGGCGAATTTGAAGCTATCAGGCAGATTACAAACTGGGCCCGTCATAATAATCTCCACAGGAAAGTCGAGGTACTTGGTTTTGTTGACGGAGATATTTCGCTAAACTGGATAAATGATGCAGGAGGAAAGGTTATCAATCTTCTTTGCAAAGGGTCGCTCCGGCATCTCGAGAAACAATTGAGAAAAACACCCGAAAAGCATGTGAGTGATATTAAAGAAATTATCACGAAAGCTGAGGTATTGGATATACAGGTAAATATCTATCTCGAGGATTGGTCGAACGGAATGATTAATTCGGAAGAGTATGTTTTTCACATGCTTGATTCGTTGAAGGATGAAAATATTGAAAGATTCATGCTTCCTGATACACTCGGTATACTTAATCCGGAACAAACCTTTACCTTCTGTAAAAAGATTGTTGACCGATATCCTGCGCTTCATTTTGATTTTCATGCACATAACGATTACGATCTGGCCGTTGCCAATGTATTTTCAGCAGTTAAAGCAGGTATTAAAGGGATTCACACAACTGTTAACGGGCTCGGAGAAAGGGCCGGGAATGCTCCTCTTTCGAGTGTTATTGGTGTTTTGCGCGATCAGCTTGATGCAGAAACAGGGTTAAATGAATATGAGATAACCAAAACAAGTAAAATAGTAGAGACATTCAGCGGAATACGTATCCCGGTGAATAAGCCCGTTATCGGGGAAAATGTTTTTACACAGACCTCTGGCATCCACGCTGATGGCGACAGTAAAGACAACCTGTATTATAATAACCTGATTCCTGAACGCTTCGGAAGAAAAAGGAAATATGCCCTCGGCAAACAATCGGGCAAAGCAACAGTCAAAAAGAACCTTGAAGAGTTCGGACTGTTTCTTGACCCTGAATCGCTCAATAAAGTAACACAGAGAGTCATTGAACTTGGGGACAAAAAAGAAAATGTGACCACAGAAGATCTCCCCTTTATTATTGCAGATGTACTCGGTAATGAACAGATAAACTATAAGATCTTTATCAAAAACTATTCACTTTCCCTCTCTTATGGTTTAAAACCTTCTGCAAATATTCAGATAGAAATTGATGGTAATTTATACCAGGAAACCTCTTCAGGCGATGGGCAGTATGATGCTTTTATGAAGGCATTACACGTAATTTATGATAACCTTGGGAAACAATACCCTGTACTAACTGACTACCAGGTATCAATACCTCCGGGAGGGAAAACTGATGCCCTCGTGGAAACAATTATTACATGGGATTTTAATGGTAAAGAATTCAAGACAAAAGGGTTGGATGCAGACCAGACTGAATCGGCTATAAAGGCAACTGAGAGGATGCTGAATATTATTGAGAATAGTGAACTGAAAGAAAAGAAGAGTCTTATTGTTTCAATTTAATTGTTAATGTTATAATTACACTTCAAATAAATAACCTTTTATAGAAATATACTTATGAGCAAATCGTACAATATTGCCGTTATACCTGGAGATGGTACCGGCCCGGAAGTTGTCAGAGAAGGTAAAAAAGTACTTAGTGCTGTTGCTTCAAAATTTGGATTTAAACTTAATTACGAAGAGTTCGATTTTGGAGGAAATCGTTATCTGAGGACAGGTGAAGTACTTCCGGATGGTGTATCAGAGCAACTAAAAAAGTTTGATTCTATATTTTTAGGCGCTATCGGACATCCCGATGTAAAACCAGGTATTCTTGAAAAGGGGATTCTCCTGAAATTACGTTTTGACCTGGATCAATATATTAACCTTCGTCCGATTAAATTATACCCGGGCGTAGCCACCCCCCTTAAAGATAAAGGACCGGAGCATATAGATTATGTAGTTGTCAGGGAAAATACAGGTGATGTATATACAGGTATTGGCGGTGTTACCATGAAAGGCACTCCACATGAAGTGGCAATTCAAAATATGGTTTATAGCCGGATGCAGGTTGACCGTTGTCTGCGGTATGCTTTTGAATTCACAAGAAAAAGAAATAAGAAAAATACTCTTGCACTTTGCGGAAAAACCAATGTATTAACTTATGTATTTGATCTTTGGGAACGGGCATTTCATGAAATAGGGAAAGCCGATTATCCTGATATCAAACGTGAATATTATCATGTCGATGCAACATGCATGTGGATGATTAAAAATCCCGAATGGTTCGATGTAATTGTTACAACCAATATGTTTGGGGATATAATTACCGACCTCGGGGCCATTACTCAGGGGGGAATGGGTATTGCCGCGGGTGGAAATATTAATCCTGAAGGTGTTTCGATGTTTGAGCCTATCGGCGGTTCTGCTCCAAAATATACCGGCAAAAATGTTATTAATCCACTGGCTGCTATTTCATGCGGCGGAATGATGCTTGAGCACCTGGGTGAAGAAAAAGCTGCCCGGGCTATCGAAAACGCTATAATGTATGTAACAGCTAATAAATTAAAAGATATGGGAGCCGGCCGGATGGGATATTCAACTACCGAAGTAGGAGACCTGGTTGCTGAAAGAGTATAATAATTTCAAAATTATTTAAATTCAATTAGTAAATGCAACTTCATTATTGCATTAGTTGGTTAATCTTGTTTTGCCATTCATCTTCAAATACAACCTGAAATTCAAAATCGTGGTCGGGGAATTCATTAAATAATTCTTTCCAGGGTTTCTTTGCTCCTAATTCGTTGCAAAGTTTGAAAACATCCTGTTTGTAATTTGTGTCCTCGTTTTTCAGATGTATGCCTTTTGTCTCCAGTACATAAACTGTTTCGTACTCGTCTTTATCTTTTTTCTTATCTGCTGCAATGAAGTCAGGGTAAATTTTGTGTCGTTTCCATCCTTGTATGTGATAGTCCTGTCTGCTTATATTACGATACCACCACAAAAGATTTTCCTGTTCGTCAAGATAAATTGCAACTGATTTTTCGAGGTCGTTGATGTTTTCTTCAGGGACGTAGTCAAATAACGATTTTTGAATGGGGGTGTTGTCGTTCCGAACCAACTGTTTGTTGCTTTTCACTTTTATTCTCGATGGAATAACATAACCTCCTTTGTCAGCAAGAAGAAAGAAAAGTATTTTTTTCTTTTCAACCAATTTTCTAAAAACCTGTTCTGCCAACCGGTTACGCTCTTTATCTAAAACCTTTTTCAGTTCTTCAATTACAAAAACAAAGTTAGCAGCAACCGTTTCACGGTCATGTTTATTCAAAAGCATTTTCACCGCATTTTCTCCAATTTGAAAACAAATCCATGGATTAGGAATTATCCCGGTTATTTGTCTGGTCAGAAAAACTTCGTCAATTTCCAATGATCCTGTTTTCTCTGCTCTGCCCGTTTCTTTAAGTAATTCTTGTTCTTCATTACTCAAGCCCAAAATAATTTCCTGTTCCCGACTTCTTTTCTTTTGTAATGAAATATTCTGAAGCTCCTCAATACTGATACTTTCCCAATCTATTTCGCCTAAAATATCTATCTCAAAATTCAAATCACGCCAGCTTTCTTTTTCCTGAATAACAAATTTTGGCAGGTATATTTTCCCCTCATAATTTTTAAAACCAGGCCGGTATTGTGTATCTCTGTCTTTTAATCCTCCGTTACCTGTTACTCCTTCATCATTTATAACACGTCCGGCAATATCTCCTAATCCTTCGCCTTCTAACCCCGATTTTATTTCTCTTACCAGTGTGCTTGCGTTTTGCCGGAAGGTATAAACATAACACTCGTCCAATTCTTTTATTTTTGTTTTACGAGCAAAAGGTTGTCTTAAAATCCTTCCGACCAATTGTGTAATTCCTGTTGCAGAAGTCGGATTTGTTAAAATCGTAAGAATGTAGGCAAAAGAACAATCCCAACCCTCTTGCAATGCCTGTTTGGTAATGATATAGCGAATTTCGCAAACGGGAGCAAACAAATCAATTCCTTCTATGTCGTCTTTATCACTTGATTTAATTGCAATATGCTTATCAGGAATGTTACATTTTCTGATTAAAAATTCTTTAACATCTTCTGCGTGTATGAAATTCTTTTCCCGTTGATCTTTTCCTGTACGTTCCGCCTGTATCAGGCAAATTGGACGGATATATCTGCCTGTATTGCTTTCATATTCTTTCGCTTTCTTCTCTAACTCATTTCTTTTTTCATAACTCGCCAACATTGTATCCCGCCAATCTAAACTTGTTTTGTTAGTAAGATGAATATCCAACTTTATCATTTCTTCTTCATGCAATTCGCGCCCTGTTATTTTCACCAGCTCATTACTGTTTGGAGGTGGTGTTGCAGAAAGTTCAAGAATAAAAGAAGGATTAAAGTTTCTTACCGTGTTTCTTGCCTGTTCTCCGTAAGCTCTGTGCCCCTCATCGATCACAACAAGAGGTTTCAATAATTTCAATGTATTTCCGAGCGAAGTTTTTATTTGTGTACCGAAAACTTCTCCTTCTGTTGTGAAGCAATCTAAATTTGGAATAAGTTTGACTAATGTATCCTGTGCAGGGTAATTATCTTCAGGCGGGAAAAAGTCTGTAAAACCTCCCGCATCCCTGAAAACTTTGAGTGTTTCTCTGTTCAGGCGATTTGCAGAAGGCAGCATTAACATCAGCACAACAAGATGTTCGTCAACATCCAGGCGATTGAACATTTCCGTTTTTTCTTTGATGAGTGTTCTGCCTCCGCTTGAAATATCAAGAATCTGCCTGTATGGGTGCTCACGGTTTTTTAATGCTGATATTGTTTGTCTGTAAATCTGAGTGGAAGGCACTATCCATAATACAAGCCCTGCATGTTTTTTGAGAAATGATTTTTGAATGTAATCGATTGCATGACAAGCCACTAAAGTTTTTCCTCCACCGGTTGGCACTTTCAGATAGATATCGGGTAATGGTTCACCAAGACCATTAGTTTTTGAATGATAAATACGCTCATTGGTAGCTTTCTCCCATGCTCCCTTTGGAAAATTTATTTGTTTTGCCAAATTGGGTTTTATTTCCAGTATTTCTTCATACTCCTTTTTGGCAGTAGAAAGTTCACTCAAATATATTTTGAGCTCATTTAAAACCTTTTCCTGGTATTGTTTTAGCTTCATATTAATTGCTGTAACAACATTTTTTTGCTTTTTTCCCACTGCCGCAGGGGCAGGCTGCATTTCTATCTACTTTTTGAGAGACTGCAGGTTTGGGAGGATTTAATAATCTTTCTACATCGCTGATATCTTCATCTGACCATGGTTCGATGCCTGCTATCACCTGCCAGCCTCTTTTATTACAAAGACTTAAAATTTCTGCAGCGCGTTCCTGAGTTTTTACCTTAACTATTGCAGGTTTTTCTTTGGTTCCTAACTTGCTCATTATGTTTATTTTTGGATGCGATAGATTTCATAAGGTAACTGGCAAAAATCAATTCTGTGTTCCAGCAAAGTAATGTCATCGACATATTTTGCAGGTGCGAAAACCAAACGCTGTTTACCTTTATGTTTTGGCAATGATTTGCAAAGTTCCAGTGTTAATGCGTTTTTCTTCAACCATTCCAAATCTGGTCTGTAAAATAAATATGCTTCATAATTTTTGCTCTCTCCGATAAACCCTGTTTTTTCGCTTATATTTTTTTCATGGAACTCCTCACCTGTGGCAGTGTAGAATAAATACCGGGCAAATTCTGTGAATGAAGGTAAATTTTTGCCGCGTAACAAACTTTCCATTTCTATCGGCTCACCTAAAGTGAAATAGCTGAATGTGCCGCCTGTTCCGTTTTTCAGGTTTTCGTTCTTTGCTGTTTTAACTCCTTTGATTACTCTGCGAACTCTTTCGGCTGTAATGGTATTTGCATAATCCTCCTGCTCCACCAAAATAAATTTACGGTTACCTCCATCTTCTTTATTGAGTTCTAAAACTGCATGCGCTGTTGTACCTGAACCTGCGAAGCTGTCAAGAACGGTAATGTCCTTTTCGTTTGAAGCAAGTTGAATAATTCTTTTTATAAGTCTTGACGGCTTTGGGGTTGTGAAAGGAGAATCACTCTCTGAAAAAATTTCTTTTAATTCTTTTCTGGACTCATCAGTATGTCCAACTTCATCGTATGACCAGACAGTCATTGGAACTATACCTTGTTTTACTTCATTAGCATATCGCTTTAACTGTGGCGCACCTTTACCATCTTTACCAAAAAATACTCTACCATCTTCTATCCATTTTTGCATTGTAGTTTTATTAGTAATCCAACATCTTCCTTTTGTTGGATTATAAAACTTTTCTGTATTTGGATTTCTTATAGGATAATCATAATCCACTGAATATGTTTTTACGGTTAGATTGTCTGGTCTCCAAAAACCTTTTCCGTCATTACTATCAAATTTGTATAATACATCCTGTTTTTCGGTTCGTGAAAGTAAATTTCTTTTCCATCCAGTCTTTACTTCGCCTTCAATTTTATTTTTAGCATAGCAAATAATAAAGTCATGACTATCGCTGAAATATTTTGCGTCATTTTTTGAAGCATAATTTTTATGCCAAATAATATTTGAGATAAAATTTTGTTCCCCAAATACTTCATCACATAACATTCTTAAACGATGTTGTTCATCATCATCAATCGAAACAAAGATAACTCCATCCTCACTCAACAACTCACGAAGTAATTTCAATCGTGGCATCATCATACAGAGCCATTTGTCGTGGCGTGTTAAGTCTTCTTTGTCAACTACTTGCCCCAACCACTCTTTTAACATCGGGCTATTCACATTGTCATTATAAACCCACTTTTCATTCCCGGTATTATATGGCGGGTCAATGTAAATGCACTTTATTTTTCCTGAGTATGAGGGGAGCAATGCCTTCAGTGCTTTCAGGTTGTCGCCTTGTATAATCAGGTTATCGTGCAGAGAAACCTTATCGGTTAAACTCAAATCTTTCCTCGGCACCAACTGGTGATACTTCACAGCGAGGTGGTGGTTCTGCACGAACGTTTTTCCTTTGAAATGGAGTGTTGGCATAGTTTAAAACTCGTTTTCCAAGATTTTTTTCAATACTATTTTTAATTCAGATAAATCATTTTTTGCGGCATCCCATACAATTCTGTATTCAATAGCGTGATATTCGTGCAAAATAAAATTTCTAAAACCCCTAACCTTGTGCCATGGATAAGAATACCTGTCAAGGATATCATTATCAACATGAACAATCGCTTCGCCCATTATTGCAAATTGAAATAAGGTTGCATTTATAGTCACATAACTTTCCAGAAATGATTCCTTTGTTTGATTTTCTATAAAGCTTTCAATATCCAAAATTGCTTTCAAAATATGCTCTATCCTTTCTTTGCTACCAGCCTCTTTATCTCTCATAAACTATTTTTAAATCAGGCCTGATCCTATCCATTACATGGGGCTTTACACCTTTGCTCATTACCAGGTCAACCTTTTTAACAACAAGTTTTTCCAGATAGTATTGAATATCTGCAAGGTCAAATAAAGAAAACTTCAAATCCGGTGGCACTTCTATCATCAAATCAATATCGCTCTTAAAGTCATCTTCATCCCTGGCAAAGGAGCCAAATAACCAGGCTTTTGTTACGCGCCCGTCTTTTGCAAGATAATTTTTAATTTTTTTTGCTATTGCCTTATGGTCGATTTTTTCATAAGTCCTATATGCGACTTTCTCTTCTGCCACCTGCAACGCTTTCAAAGCAATTTGTTCGTCTGCAACTTCATAAACAAGTCTGTCCGAAAGCCAGGCTATCAATAAATCGTCTTCTTTCACCTTAAAATACTCTGCAAGTTTCACAATATGTTCCCGCGTCGCTTTGCGTAGTCCCCGTTCTATTTTACTTAGTATTGCCTGGTCAATATCAAGGCAGGCAGCAACTGTGCGCAATGGTAATTTTTTTTCTTCCCTTAATTTTCTGATAGTGTCTCCAAAACTGTCCATTTTGACAAAATATGTTTTGATCAATATTGTCAAATATAGAATTTAACTTTCTAACTATTGTACAAATTCAAATAAAGTTATCAACACTATTGAAAAATCTGATAGTTGGAATATAATTGTTTTTAAAGAATATTGTTGTATTTATTAATCTTTTGCTATCTTTGCATTTATAATTTTAAGTAATGAATTATAAAATATCACATCATCATTCTCATACTTGCTCTCAGGCGAGGAGATAATGATATGTGTGTTAATTAAAATATCATAAACCCGTTTGAGCAGATCAGACGGGTTTTTCATTTCCCGGAAGGTTTGCCCAGACACATCTGAAAAAGAAAAATGAGTATACTGAAAATTGCAATTCAAAAAAGCGGACGGCTGAGTGAAAATTCAAAAAAGTTGCTGGAAGAATGTGGAATAAAATTCTCAAACGGGATCAGCGTCCTTAAAACCACCGCTCAGAATTTTCCCGTGGAGGTATTGTTCCTGAGAGATGATGATATCCCTCAATACGTTGAGCAGCAGGTAGCCGACATAGGTATTCTTGGCGAAAACATGGTCTTTGAAAAAAACAAGAATGTCAATATCATAGAACAACTTGGCTTTGCATCCTGTAGGCTGAGCCTGGCAATTCCCAAAGAAGAGACCTATACCGGTCCGGGTTATTTCATGAATAAAAAAGTGGCCACCAGCTACCCGAAGATACTCTCCGACTTCTTCAAAAAAAACAAAATAAATGCTGAAATTGAAGAGATCAGCGGTAGTGTTGAAATTGCCCCGGGTATTGGTCTGGCTGATGCAGTATGTGACATAGTAAGCTCAGGCAGTACTCTGCTTACCAATGGATTACGTGAAGTTGAGACTATCCTGAAGAGCCAGGCAGTAATCATTGGAAACAAAAATCTAAACAAGAAAAAACAGGAGATTTTAACCAGCCTGCTTTTCAGGATCAGGGCTGTGAAAAATGCAAAAGAGAATAAATATATATTGCTCAACGCACCCGAATCAGCAATACAAAAAATATGTGCAATACTTCCCGGTATGAAAAGTCCCACTATCCTTCCCCTGGTTGAAAAAGGGTGGTGCAGCCTTCACTCAGTGGTAAAAGAAGATGAATTCTGGGAAAGAATAAGTCAACTAAAAGAGGCAGGCGCGGAAGGCATTTTAGTGATTCCAATCGAGAAAATGATATTGTGATGAAGACAATCCTTTATCCTGAAAAAGAGAGCTGGGATACACTCTGTAAACGTCCGGGAATTGACAAGACCGATCTCGAAGAGGTTGTCAGGGCTATAATTAACAGTGTAAAATCGGAAATGGATAACGCAATTCATTGTTTCTCCGAAAAATTTGACGGTGTACCTCCGGGCAATTTGAAAGTGTCATCAACTGAAATCCTGGAATCAACCAGGCAAATCCCGGAAGAACTGAAGACCGCAATAAATATCGCGAAAACCAATATTGAGAAATTCCATTCGGCCCAGCTTCTGACGGAACCGGTTATTGAAACTTCCAAAGGTGTTAAATGCTGGAGAAAAAGTGTTGCAATTGAAAAAGTGGGACTCTATATCCCAGGAGGCAGCGCTCCGCTTTTTTCAACGGTGCTGATGCTGGGGATTCCGGCAAAACTGGCAGGATGCAAAGAAATTATTATCTGTACTCCCCCCGGTAAGGATGGAAAAGTATGTCCATTAATTCTTTACACAGCTCAGCTCATAGGATTAACTAATATATTCAAAATAGGTGGAGCACAGGCTATTGCCGCTATGGCTTACGGTACAGAGAGTGTACCAAAAGTCTACAAGATATTCGGACCCGGGAATCAGTATGTTACTAAAGCTAAGGAGCTGGTGCAACAGGATGGTATTTCAATTGACATGCCTGCCGGCCCCAGCGAAGTATTAATAATTGCAGATAGAACTGCCAACCCTGAATTTATCGCCGCTGATCTTCTTTCACAGGCCGAGCATGGATCTGATAGTCAGGTGATTATACTTACTGATAATCAGGGACTTATAGAACATGTGAAGACAGAAGTTGAAAAACAGGTTCAGCTATTACCCAGAAAAGAGATTGCTTTAAGAGCATTGGAAAACAGTAAACTGATTCTCCTTACCTCATTGGATGACTGTGTCTGTTTTAGTAATATCTACGCACCGGAACACCTTATAATTAACACCTCCGATACAAATACGCTTGCAAACAAGGTAATAAACGCCGCCTCAGTTTTCCTTGGAAACTTCAGCTGCGAAAGTGCGGGGGATTATGCCACCGGAACTAATCACACTCTTCCGACAAACGGATTTGCCAGGAGTTACAGCGGTGTATCTGTTGAAAGCTTCCTTAAAAAAATATCTTTTCAGGAGGTGAGCGGAGAAGGCATCAAAAACCTTGGACCGGTAATTGAACTTATGGCGGAAGCCGAGTTTTTATACGGTCATAAAAATGCAGTGAGTATCAGACTTAAAAGTTTACAAAATGGTTGATGTGAATAAATTAGTAAGGGAAAATGTTCTAAAACTTACCCCCTATTCATGCGCCAGGGATGAATTCAAGGGTAAAACCGGCATTTTCATGGATGCCAACGAAAATCCCTTTGGAAACCTGAACCGGTATCCCGATCCTTATCAGAAAGAACTGAAAGAAGCAATTTCAAAAATCAAAGGAACTCCTGAGGAAAAGATATTCCTGGGAAACGGAAGTGATGAGATAATCGATTTATGCTTCAGGGTGTTCTGTAACCCTGGTATTGACAAAGCTCTCACCTTCACTCCTACCTATGGCATGTATGAAGTGTCAGCTTCGGTTAATGACATTAAGTTTATAAAGGTTCCATTGAATGAGAGTTTTCAGATCGATCTTGAAAAGGTTAAACCTTTGCTCTCGGAAAAAAATCTGAAACTGATCTTTATCTGTTCTCCGAATAACCCGACCGGCAACTGCATGCATCATTCCGATATTGAATATATAATTGCCAATTTCAACGGTATTGTGATCATCGATGAAGCTTATATAGATTTCAGCGATAAACCTTCATTCATTAAAATGGTTGACAGGTATCACAACCTGATCCTGATGCAGACATTCAGCAAAGCATTCGGACTGGCATCCGTGAGGGTTGGAATGGCCTTTTCAAATCCTGCTATAATTCAATATTTCAACAAGTTGAAGCCACCTTATAATATAAGTACTATCAATCAGAAGGCTGTATTGCTGAAACTGAATAAAGTTGAGGAATATAAAAATCAGGTCATTAAAATAAAAAAGGAGAGGGAAAGACTTTCAGCCAATCTTAAAAAAATGAAAATAACAGAAAAGGTCTATCCCTCAGACGGGAACTTCCTGCTAATAAAAGTTAAAAACGCCACTCACATCTATAATACGCTGGTTGATAAATGTATAATTGTAAGGAATCGCAGCAGCGTTATTGACAATTGTCTTCGGATCACAGTTGGTAAAAGGTCTGAAAACGATAAACTTGTTAATACATTAAAAACAATTGCAATATGAAGAAGGTACTTTTTATTGACAGGGATGGGACAATTATCGCCGAACCGGAAGATGAGCAGGTGGATAGTATTGAGAAAATGAGCTTTCTCCCCGGGGTTATATCATGTTTGTCAAAAATTGCAAAGGAGACTGACTTTGAACTGGTAATGGTAACCAACCAGGATGGCCTTGGAACAGAGTCGTTTCCTGAGGATACCTTCTGGCCGGGTCATAATAAGATGTTACAGATTCTCAGGGGCGAAGGGATAGTATTCACCGAGATATTCATTGACAGAACTTTGCCATCTCAAATGGCTCCGACCCGTAAACCCGGAATTGGAATGCTGGTAAAATACCTTGCAAATGGAATTGATCTTTCCGGGTCTTTTGTTATCGGCGACAGGCTTACAGATATTGAGTTGGCAAAAAATATTGGCTGCGGTGCAATATTGATCAGTAATGAAAGGCCCGATACCACAACTTTTACAACATCAGACTGGAATGAGATTTACAGATATCTGAAAACGCGATCCAGAATTGCAGATTTCAGTAGAAGGACAAATGAGACGTCTATATCAATAGAAATAAATCTTGATGGTACCGGAAAAAGCAACATCTCTACTGGAATTGGTTTTTTCGATCACCTGCTTGTTCAGATTGCAAAACATGGAGATATTGACCTTACTATTAATGCAAAAGGTGACCTTGAAACTGATGAACACCATACTATTGAGGATGTTGGAATAACCTTAGGGGAAACCCTTTACAAAGCTCTGGGAAGCAAAAAGGGTATTGAACGTTATGGTTTTATGTTACCAATGGATGACTGTCTGGCAAGCGTGGCAGTCGATTTCGGAGGAAGACCATGGATCGTCTGGAAGGCAAAATTCACTCGTGAAAAAATTGGTGAGATGCCCACTGAAATGTTCTTCCATTTCTTCAAGTCGTTCAGTGTAGGGGCAAAATGTAACCTGAATATAAAAGCAGAAGGGGAGAACGAACATCACAAGATTGAAGCGATCTTCAAAGCATTTGCAAAAGCTATAAAAATGGCTCTGAAACAAACAGATAACTTCAACTTACCAACTACAAAAGGTACCTTATGATCGCGATATTGAAATATAATGCCGGAAATATCAGATCTGTGCAGAATGCCCTTACCCGATTGGGGTGCGAAAGTATCATTACTGATAATCCGACTGAGTTATTGAACGCTGACAAAGTTATATTCCCCGGTGTTGGAGAAGCAAGTTCCGCTATGCAATACCTGAAGGAAAGAGGATTGGATAAGACGATCGTCTCCTTAAAACAACCTGTGCTTGGAATATGTCTCGGACTACAGCTTATGTGTCGCTATTCCGAGGAAAACGACACAGAATGTCTGAAAATATTTGATTCAGATGTAAGATTATTTCCTCCCGTGAATAAGATCCCGCACATGGGTTGGAATAATTTTCTTACAATGAAGGGAGAGCTCTTCAAAGGGGTAGCACTTGAAGACGATGTTTATTATGTTCACAGTTACTACCCGGAAGTTTCATCATGTACTTCAGCAACATGCGATTATATTTTGCCTTTCAGCGCATCGATGCAATATGAAAATTTCTATGCAACTCAGTTTCATCCTGAGAAATCAGCAGAAATCGGAGAAAAGATATTAAGAAATTTTCTGGAATTATGAGAATAATTGTAGCAATTGATATAATAGGTGGTAAATGTGTCCGCCTTACAAGGGGAGACTTCAATACAAAAAAAGTGTATAACGAAGATCCGCTGGAGGTTGCCAGGCAGATTGAGGATAATGGCATTAATTTTATTCATCTTGTTGATCTTGACGGTGCAAAAAATAAAAAGATTGAAAACATAAAGGTCCTTGAAAAAATTGCAGGTAAGACCAGTTTGAAAATTGATTTTGGCGGCGGGTTAAGATCGTATGAAGACCTTATAACAGTATTTAATGCCGGGGCAAGACAGGTTACTGCCGGAAGTATTGCCCTTACTGACCCCTATTTATTCATGGAATGGCTGACAAGACTGGGGCAAGAAAAGTTAATCCTTGGTGCAGACTGTATCGACAGAAAAGTATCAACCGGAGGCTGGCTTGAAAACTCTGACAAAGATATACTCAGCTTTATTTCTGACTATAAATCCAAGGGTGTTAAATATACGATATGTACTGATATTAAAAAGGATGGTATGCTTAAGGGACCGTCAACAGCTCTGTATAAAGAGATTCTGGGTTCAGTAAAAATCAACCTTATTGCAAGCGGAGGCATCTCATCTATTAAAGATATTGAAGACCTCAGGGATGCCGGTTGCGAAGGTGCGATAATTGGCAAAGCTGTTTATGAGGGGAAACTTACTTTAACAGAATTAGGCAGACAATGTTAAAAAGACGAATTATTCCGTGTCTCGATATTAAAGACGGACGAACGGTAAAAGGTGTAAATTTTGTAAATTTGAGAGATGCCGGTGATCCGGTTGAACTGGCAAAAATCTATGTAAAACAGGGTGCTGATGAACTGGTTTTCTTAGATATCACAGCTACGGTCGAGAATAGGAAAGCACTTGCCGGACTGGTTGAAAGGATAGCTGCCGAAATAAATATACCCTTTACTGTTGGAGGAGGTATTGATACGGTCGACGATGTTGCAATACTTATTAAAGCCGGTGCCGATAAAGTTACTGTAAACTCCTCAGCAGTAAAAAGGCCCGGGCTAATCACAGAAATTGCTTCTCAGTTTGGAAATCAGTGCGTTGTTGTTGCTATTGACACAAAACCGGTTGATGATGAATGGATTGTATTTGTCAATGGTGGCCGGACACCCACTGCCTTAAGAACAGTCATCTGGGCACGCAAGGTTGAGGAGCTGGGAGCAGGTGAAATACTGCTGACCTCAATGAACAATGATGGAACACGGTTGGGATTTTCGATCGATATCACCGGGGAGGTTAGCAGGAACGTAAATATTCCTGTTATTGCTTCCGGAGGAGCAGGTTCGATGGAACACTTCAGCGAAGTCTTTTTTAATACCGGTTGCAGCGCAGCGCTTGCAGCAAGTATCTTTCACTTCGGAGAGATTAACATCCCCGATCTGAAAAAGTATTTAATGAATAAAAAAATAAATGTGAGATTATGAATATTGACTTTAGTAAAGGTAACGGCCTGGTACCGGTTGTTATTCAGGACAATAACACCCTCCAGGTCCTCATGGTAGGTTACATGAATGAGGAGGCATTCGAAAAAACCAGAAGAGAAAAGAAAGTTACTTTTTTCAGCAGGAGTAAAAACCGTCTCTGGACCAAGGGAGAGACCTCAGGAAATTATCTATATGTCGAAGAGATATTATCTGATTGTGATAATGACTCTATTCTTATCAAAGTAATACCTGCCGGACCTGTTTGCCATACCGGAAGCACCTCCTGTTTTAATGAGGAGACTGCAAAAGGCTTTATTTATGAGCTGGAACAAATTATAGAACAGCGCATTGAAAACGATGTTGCCGAATCTTATACCAATAAACTATTTAAGCAAGGAATTAATAAAGTGGCTCAGAAAGTCGGTGAGGAAGTTGTTGAATTAATAATTGAAGCAAAGGATAATAACATTGAGCTGTTTAAAAATGAAGCTGCCGATTTGCTATATCATTTACTTTTATTATTGAAAACTAAAAATATCAATCTACAGAGCATTGAAGAGGTTTTGCAAAAACGGCATATTCAATCCATTAAAATGAGATGATAATATAAAAAATCAACAGGATTAACAGAATTTATTGTGAATAATTTGTCTTTTTTAATTAATGCATTACTTTTGTAAGCCAATAATGCGACCAAATGAATATTGTATACAAATATTTTATCTCCTTTTATTACTTCTATTTTTATTTTAAAAACAGATAAGGGGATTTTTGTATACAGATAATTAAATTTATATGAAAGCAAGGGTCCCACGAAGGGGCCCTTTCTTATTTTAAAATATGCAGAAGATGAAAATAGCAATACAGGGAGAGATAGGATGTTTTCATGAAGTTGCTGCACGACAGTACTTTAATTATGATACTATTGAAATTGTGCCGTGTTCCACGTTCGATCTGACCCTCAATACTCTGATAGTGGGAGAGGCCGATTTTGCCATAATGGCAATTGAAAATGCAAGGTCGGGCAGTATTCTTTATAATTATACTCTCATAAGGGAATCGGGTATGAAGATCCTGGGAGAACATAACCTGAGGATAAGACAGAATCTGATGGCTTTACCTGGTCAGATGATAACCGATATCAGGGAGATAAGATCTCACCCAATAGCCCTGGCTCAATGCATGACATTCCTGAATCAGTTTCCAGGAATAACTCTTATTGAGAGTGACGATACTGCAGGAAGTGCAAGGATAATAAGCGAAAACCGGGTTA
>JAPLEB010000056.1 GCA_026391555.1 Bacteroidia bacterium
ACTAATTATTGAAACAATTATTAGTGACGACCATGAAGTAATTAACAGATTTGCAATATTATAGCCTCAAATTGTTAATAACCACGCAAAAATCTACTTCTATGAAAAAAGGACTGTTAATAACCCTTACAAATTTGTTAATAGCCTATCAGTTTTTTATTTCTTCGTGAGTTGACCCTGAACGCGACTACTCCATATTTATTATAATTAAAAAGGATCCCTGAATCAGGAATCCTTCTACTCAAAGCATGAAAAAAACTAACCAACTTTTTATCTTGTGAAAAGTAACTCTCTGTATTTGGGAAGCGGCCATATCTCATTATCGACAATAAGTTCAAGTTTGTCTATATGTGCACGGATCTCTTCCAGGAAAGGTTTGACATTATTTTCATAAGCTAACGCCTTCTTATAAGCGTCCTCAATCACGTTAGCTTTTCTACGCTCCTCGATCATATCATTAACCAGTTTTTTGATCATCGATATATGATCTGAAATAGTCACTATCAATTCTTTACGTGCCCCGGCTAATCTTTCAAACTCAATATCGTTAAAGACTTCCTTAAGACCTTTGACATTTTCGATAAGAGTTGTCATGTAAGTGATAGCCGTTGGAACGATGTGATTGATTGCCAGATCACCGAGAACACGGGCTTCAATCTGGACCTTCTTTGTGAATTTCTCATATTCAACCTCGACACGGCTTTTGAGTTCCTTTTCTGTAAAGATACCTGTGTCGATAAGCACATCTCTCGATTGTTTGGTCAGATACCGGCTTATTGATTCAGGAACGCTGGCAATATTACAAAGGCCCCTTTTCCTGGCTTCCTGATGCCATTCCTTGCTATAGTTGTCACCTTCAAATAATATTCTCTCCGATTCTAAAATATATTTCTTTAACACCTGGAAAATGGCCTCATCCCTGGTTCTTCCCTTTTTAATAATGAGATCGACATCTTTCTTAAATTGAGTAAGCTGGTGTGCAACAGCAGCGTTGAGGACAATCATTGAAGCGCTGCAATTTGCAGATGAACCTACTGCCCTAAACTCAAACCTGTTGCCGGTAAAAGCAAAAGGAGATGTACGATTCCTGTCAGTATTGTCGAGCAGAATTTCAGGTATCTTACCAATTCCCAGTTTAAGTTCGGTCTTTTGAGCCGGGGTCATTTTCTTATCTGTCACTTTCTGGGCAATATTCTCAAGCATATTTATCAGGTAAGTCCCAAGGAAGATAGAAATTATTGCCGGAGGAGCTTCGTGACCCCCAAGCCGGTAAGAGTTTGACTCGTTCATCACTGATGCTCTGAGAACTTCATTGTTATCATTAACAGCCTTAATTACATTAACAAGAAAAGTAAGGAACTGAAGGTTTGTTTTTGGATTTTTACCGGGAGATAAAAGGTTAACTCCGGTGTTGGTAGCCATCGACCAGTTATTGTGTTTCCCTGAACCGTTTATTCCTGCAAATGGTTTTTCGTGAAATAAAACTCTGAATTTATGTTTCCTGGCAACACGCTTCATAATATCCATAAGCAGTTGGTTGTGATCCACCGCGAGGTTTACCTCCTCGAAGATCGGGGCACACTCGAACTGATTCGGAGCCACTTCATTGTGACGGGTTTTAACAGGGATTCCAAGTTTATAAGACTCACATTCAAAATCTTCCATAAAACACATCACTCTTTCCGTGATGGATCCGAAATAATGGTCAGAAAGCTGCTGATCTTTAGATGACTGATGGCCCATCATTGTTCTGTCTGCCAGCATTAGATCAGGCCGGGCATAATATAAAGCTTCATCAATCAGAAAATACTCCTGCTCGCAACCAAGGGTAGCAATTACTTTGTTTACATCCTTATCGAAGTACTGGCAAACTTCAACAGCGGCCTTGTCAAGTTCCGACAGGGTTTTCAGAAGTGGCGCCTTATAATCAAGAGCTTCTCCGGTATATGAAACGAATATTGTTGGGATACAAAGAGTAGTCCCGACAATAAAAACAGGTGACGAAACATCCCACGCGGTGTATCCTCTTGCTTCAAAAGTATTACGGATACCTCCGCTCGGGAAACTTGAAGCATCCGGTTCAGATTGAACGAGAACTTCACCCGAGAAATTTTCAACAACCCGACCGTTATCTCCAAACTCAATAAATCCATCATGTTTTTCTGCTGTTCCGTCGGTAAGAGGATGAAACCAGTGAGTATAATGTGTAGCACCTCTCCCGATAGCCCAGGCCTTAAGTCCGGTTGCAACCTGATCAGCTTCCTGTCGGCTTAATGATTTACCCTCATTAATAGCACGTTTCACGACCTTGAATGCCTCCTTTGACAGGAATTGTTCCATTTTTGGAAGATCAAAAACATTTTCTCCGTAGTACTCGGAAACAATTTTCGATGGAGTAGTGACTTCAACGGACTCCCTGTTGAATACCTCTCTTAATGCACTAAATCTGAGTTCTGCCATTTTTATAATTTTTTTTTACAAAAATAGCTATTTTTTAATATACACCCTATATTTTTACATATATTTTTATTTTTTTCCTGCTTTTTTATCAACATACCCCCTGTTTTTTATAATGTTTTCATATTTTTTGTGCATTTTTTCGTATTTCATCTTATTTTAAGTTTGCTTTTTGAGATTAAGCAGCTACTTTTATCCATGAACTCACCTACAAGACCTCTTAACTTCCTCACGTCCATTCACATCTCTCTTTCCCGGAAACAGAACCACCAACAATTTATTATGCGGTCAGAGTTTTAATGAAAATTTGTTATATTTGTCGCCTGTAATAAAAAAGGTATATTTCTAATAATTATTAAAGAGAAGATTAAATGTCAGCACTTCAATTTTTACGTGAGAAAGCAGGAGTATTGGTAGCGGGAGCTATTGGTCTTTCACTATTCCTGTTTGTGATAAGCGATTTCTTCGGAGGAGGCAGGGGCCAGAGAATTAAGCAGAAAAAATATTATGAAATCGGCCAGATAAGTGGAGAATATATTTCCTACCAGGATTATGAACAAAAGTTACAAAATCTGTTAGAGATCTATAAATTATCAGGAAGACCCAATCTTGATGAAGCCACCAATGAGACGATGAGGGAGCAGACCTGGCAGCAGATGGTAAGGGAAAAAATACTCGATCCGCAGTACAAGAAACTCGGGATAGGAGTCAGCACTGAAGAGGTTGATGAGCTTGTGCTCGGGAACAACCCACACCAGATAGTTCAACAATTATTTACCGATCAGCAGACCGGAACTTTCAATAAATCTTTTCTTGTAAACTTCCTGAAACAGACTGAGGTTGACGAAACAGCAAAAAAATACTGGCTATTCTTTGAAAACGAAATTGTAAACGACAGGATGAATACTAAGTATAATAATCTTGTTGCAAAAGGATTATTTGTTACTTCAAAACAGGCTGAATTTGAAAAAAATCTTGTTGGCACAACAGTAGATATCAGTTACATTCTTAAGAATTTCGCTTCTCTGTCCGACTCTTCAGTCACCATTACTGAAAGTGACATACTAGCTTATTATTCAAACCATAAAGAAAACTACAAAAGAACTGCATTAAGAAATATCGAGTATGTGACATTTGATGTTGTTCCTTCTGAAGATGATATAAAACAAACAGAACAATGGATTAACAAAACCAGGGAAGAGTTTACAACAGCGACTGATCCGGTTCAATTTATTAATCTCAGTGCTGACTCTAGATATGTTGGCCTTTTCATTCCATTAAACAATGTTCCTGAAAATCTGAAGGATTATGTTAAGAAAGAGGATCTGACTGGTATTTTCGGGCCTTACATTGAGGATGGATCATATAAAGTGGCCAAACTGATTGCAGTTGCAAACAGACCCGATTCAGTTCACGTTCGTCATATTCTTTTATCATCCAATAAGACCAGGTCCCTGGAATTTGTAAAACGCCAGGCTGACAGTCTCATGAAATTAATAAAATCCGGAACTCCGTTTGAAGCGCTTGCTTTAGCGAATTCCGATGATCAGGGTTCAGCACAGATTGGTGGTGACCTTGGTTGGTTTCCGGAAGGCAGGATGGTTGTTCCTTTTAATAATGCATGTTTTTCGGGGAAAAAAGGTGAGATAAAAACAGTCGAAACAACCTTTGGAATTCATATTATTGAAATTCTGGCACAATCGAAAGATACCAGGAAATATAATATCGGATTAATTGACCGAAAAATTATACCCGGTTCCGTAACAAACCAAAAGGCATACAGTGAGGCAAGTCAATTTGCCGGGACAAACGATACCTATGAAAAATTTACAAAATCAATTTCCGAAAAGGGATTTAACAAGAGGGTTGCTAATGATATTTCTCCACTGCAAAAAACGCTACCCGGACTTGATAATCCCAGGTCATTGATCATGTCATTATTCCAGGCCGAAAAAGGTAAAATTATTCTTGACAACAGCCAGCAGGCAGTTTTTGAAGTTGGAGATAAGTATGTTGTTGCATATTGCACTAAGGCACAGGAGGATGGAATTGCTCCTGTAAAAGATGTTGAGAATGATATCAGATTCGTTCTTGTAAAAGATAAAAAAGCTGATCTTTTATCAGCTGAATTTAGTAAGAATAATAGTACAGGAAAAACTATTGATGATATTGCCCGTTCAATGGGACTTACAGTACAAGAGGCTACCCAGATTAATTTCAGGTCATACATAGTACCAGGTGTTGGTACTGAAACGGCATTGATTGCCGCTGCATCTATTGCAAAACAGGGAATAGTTGTTGGTCCTGTAAAAGGCACCAATGGCGTTTACATGCTGGCAGCCAATGCTGTAACAACATCTGCTGGTGAAGACCTTGAATTATTACAAGACAGGCTGAAGGCAACCTTCCAGATGAGAGGGAACTATGAGGCATATGAAGCTCTCCGCAAGGGAGCTAACATTATTGATAAAAGGTATAAGTTCTATTAATGTACCCTGAACTTTGTACCTTAAACGATAAACTTCAAATGTGGAGAATAAGGGAGTCGAACCCTTGACCCCCTGCGTGCAAGGCAGGTGCTCTGACCAACTGAGCTAATTCCCCTTTGTAGTCCCGCACGGAGTTGAACCGTGGACCCCTACATTATCAGTGTAGTGCTCTAACCAACTGAGCTACGGGACTGATTATAATAATGAAGTATACCAGAGGGCAGGTTGCATACGTGTTACTCACCCGTGCGCCGGTCGCCATCAATATCTCGCCTGGTTGTTTACTTCATAATTTCAAAGAACTATATTTTGCTTTTGGGACGACAAAGTTAATACTTCAAACTTTTCTTCCAAAGGAATTGATAATTTTTTTCCGCCGTTTTCAGAAATAAACATCCCGATTTAAATTGCTGTCGATTGAAAAATACTATTTTCGTAAATATTTATCTATCATGCCGAATATTGTAATTATTCCAACATACAAGGAAAAGGAGAATATAGAGGCAATAATAAAAGCCATAACCTCCCTTCCCATTGCGTTCAACATACTTATTATCGATGACAACTCCCCTGACGGAACCGCTGGTATTGTTAAAACTCTACAACGTTCACTACCAAATCTTCACCTTATTGAAAGACCCGGCAAACTGGGATTGGGTACCGCGTATATTGCAGGTTTTAAGTGGGCTCTCGAAAACGGGTACAGGTATATTTATGAAATGGATGCAGATTTCTCCCACGACCCACGCGATCTGGTGAGATTATTTAAAGCCTGCAAAGATGACGGTGCCGACGTTGCAATAGGTTCAAGATACATCAGCGGTGTGAACGTCGTTAACTGGCCCCTCTCAAGGGTAATTATGTCCTATGCTGCTTCTATATATGTCAGGATAGTTACAGGAATGAAAATTATGGATACAACGGCCGGATTCAAATGCTACAAAAGAGAGGTCCTTGAGAATATCCATCCTGATCAGATCAGATCAGTCGGTTATGGTTTCCAGATTGAAATGAAGTTTATCGCCTGGAAACTAGGCTACAAAATTGCTGAAGTCCCGATTGTCTTCACAGACAGAAAATTGGGAGTTTCCAAAATGACCGGAGGAATCTTCAATGAAGCATTATGGGGGGTCTTAAGGATGAAATTAAGAAGCATCTTCACTAAATATCCGAAAAGGTAACTGTACCATTATGTATGGGCGACAGGAGTCGGGTAACAGGCAACAGGTAAAATGAGCCACATATTAATAAAAAACGCAACAATAATCAATGAAGGAAGAACTTATCGAAATGATCTTCTTATTGAAGGCGAGCTCATTTCAGCAATTGGATCAATCGAAAAAAAAAATGTTCCTTCCGGGACAAAAATTATTGATGCAACAGGATTATTACTGATCCCTGGAGTAATCGACGATCATGTTCATTTCAGGGAACCCGGACTAACTCACAAGGGCGATATTTTCAGCGAATCGGGAGCTGCTGTTGCCGGAGGAGTTACTTCTTTCATGGATATGCCAAATACCAACCCTCAAACAGTAACCATCGATTTACTTAATGAAAAGTACCGCATTGGTTCTGAAAAATCACTGACAAACTACTCTTTTTATATTGCCGCCACCAACTCAAATCTTGATGAAGTCATGAAGGTTGATCCATCGGAAGTATGCGGTATTAAACTATTCATGGGATCTTCAACAGGTAACATGCTGGTTGATAATGAAACTGCACTGAAGCAGTTGTTTGCAAAGGCTATTTTGCCGATAACTGCTCATTGCGAGGATGAACACACAATAGGAAAAAACAGTGAGAATTACAGAACAAAATATGGTGAGGATGTTCCTGTTAAAAACCATTCACTGATCCGCAGCCGTGAAGCTTGCTTGCTTTCATCGTCACTAGCCATTAAACTTGCAAAAGAGTATAATACAAAACTTCATATACTTCATCTTTCAACAGCTGATGAGATGAAGCTTTTCAGTAACGAGTTACCATTAAATCAAAAAAGGATAACCGGTGAGGTATGTGTTCACCATCTATGGTTTGATGAATCTTTCTATGATGACCTTGGAACTCTGATAAAATGGAACCCGGCAATAAAAACCCGGTTCGACAGGGACTCCCTGATCAATGGTGTGAATAATAATCTTATCGATATTGTTGCCACGGACCATGCTCCCCATACTTTAACCGAAAAGGGAAACAGCTATTTCAAAGCTCCTTCCGGCGGACCGCTTATTCAACACTCACTGGTTGTTATGCTCGAACTCTGGACCAGGAAAGTTTTCAGTCTCGAAAAGATCGTTGAAATGATGTGCCATAATCCTGCTATCCTGTTCAATATCAGGGATAGAGGATTTATCAGGGAAGGATATAAAGCTGACTTATGTCTTGTCGATCCTGCCAGCCCCTGGAGCGTAACAAAAGAAAATATTCTTTATAAATGCGGATGGTCACCATTTGAAGGCCATACCTTCAGATCAAGAGTGGTTCAAACGATTGTAAATGGGACAATCGTTTATGATAACGGAGTCATAAATGAGGATTATCGAGGGCAAAGGCTGATGTTTGACCGGTAATTTAACGAGGCAAAAAAACAAAAACGTTATGGCGTTATGCTGTTATGACGTTAAACCTGCCTTACAACAAACCTCACTGTACTCCGGGTTCGTTGTTCCAGAAGTATTTCCCGGTCCGTGGTTATTCTTTCGATGGCTTCAGCAGTATAATGCCGTATCGAAAGCATTTCCACTTTTTCGTTATATATAGCTGCAAATTCCTCTTTGAGATCGTTAATGAGTGAATCGACTTTTGGCCTTTCATCATCAACACAAACATCAATGCTTACAGCGCTTGCCTCAACCAGGTTCACTTTGATACCATGTAACATAAAAGAATGGAAAATACGGCTCAGATTATCACCCATTACAAATGAAAAATCTTTCGGAAGTATTGAGATAAGTATCTGATCCTCTTTTTTAATGAAAACAGGAATTATCTTTTTCAGAGTTGCATCAGCTTTGATAATAGTTCCTATTCCTCCAGGTTCAAGAAATGACCGCACATACAGTGGTATATTCTTGTTATGAAGTGGCTTAATGGTTTTCGGGTGAATTACTTTTGCTCCTGAAAAGGTCATTTCAACAGCCTCTTTATAAGATATCTCATCAAGCTTCTGAGCATCCGGTAACCATTTCGGATCGGCATTCAGGATACCCGGTACATCTTTCCAAACAACAACACTTTCAGCATCAAGCATATTTGCAAGGATTGCTGCCGTGTAATCCGATCCTTCCCTGCCAAGGGTTGTTGTCTGCCCGGCAACTGTTCCTCCTATAAATCCCTGGGTAACATAAATCCTTTTCTTTTTAAAATCAAATATGCCTTTTATTCTATTGGCGCTTTCACTCCATAAAATGTTTGCATCCCTGAACCTGTCGTCTGTTAGCAGGTTTTCCCTTATATCAAGCCACTCCACATCTGAAAAGTTTGTTTTCAGATATTCAGCAACAATAATTGTTGACCAGATCTCCCCATACGACACAACCTGATCATATTCAAAATCATAGTCCCTTCTCTTTTCAGATAACATATACTCTTTCAGCCTGGCAAATGAGATATCCATTTTACCTGATACTGCGGTTTTATCAGTGAATAGCTCTTCAATTACTGATTGATGATTTTTATATGTCTCTTCAAGCAAACTATGGTAAACATTTTCGCCAATTAACCATGCTTTAAGAACTTTCTCAAGAGCATTTGTTGTTTTTCCGAAAGCAGAAACGACAACCACCAGATTAGCTTGCTCTCTTGAAACAATTTCTGCAAGAGTCCTGATCCCCCCGGCATCTTTTACCGATGCTCCACCAAACTTATAAACCTTCATGAATTCAAATTTGTTTTAAAATTAACAATTCCCCTGCACATAGCAATTCTAACGACAAACAACCCTTTTAAAATTCATTTAACTAAATTTGTCCGCGAAATCCGACAAATGAAAGAAAACGAATTAATTGATCAATTTAACGCCCATCCTCTCCTCCCCGGGCTGATTGAAACAATCAATGCAGACAAGACCGGAAATATCTGTATTGAAGGACTTTCAGGTTCATCAAGAGCAATGGTTCTCTCTCTCGTTTTCCAGAAGACACAAACCACTCACGTGGTAATAATCCCTGAAAAAGAGGATGCTGCCTATTTTTATAACGATCTGGTTTCTCTTTTGGGTGAAGATTCGGTCTTCTTCTTTCCATCGACATACAAACGTTCTGTTCAGTATGAGCAGACCGAACCGGCAAATATTGTCCTGCGTACCGAAGTTCTTAACCATCTTGCCTCAGGAAAAAGAAAGGGGATCGTGGTTACTTACCCCGAGTCGGCAATGGAAAAGGTGGTGAGCAGGAAAAACCTGAAAAAGAATACTTTCAACGTAAGCAAAGGAGACAAAATCCCGTTGGAATTTCTGGAGGAGATGCTTCATGAATACAATTTTGTAAGAACTGATTTTGTATACGAACCCGGGCAATATTCAATAAGAGGAAGCATAGCAGACGTTTTTTCTTACTCGGCTGATCTGCCCTACCGTATCGACTTTTTTGGCGAAGAAGTCGAAACAATAAGGTCGTTCAATACTGATGATCAGTTGTCTGTGAGTATTCACAAGCAGATATCCATAATCCCTAACATTCAGGATATTTCAATCGAGGAGATCAATGATTCTTTTACCGACTTTTTACCTCCCTCCTCGCTGATATGGATCGAGGATGCAGATTACATAAAGGAAAAGATTAATAATATCTTTTCCCAGACCACTCAAAGGGAAGAATCGGGGCAGATATCAGAGAAGAAAAAGATCGTGATGACCGGGAATAATTTTTTAGAGTATTGCAAAAAATTCAGGATGCTCGAGCTCGGAAGGCAAAGCTTGCCTGAACCTGAAGCACGGTTTGAATTCCATACCGAACAACAACCTGTTTTTAATAAAAACTTTGAATTACTTTCCGGTAAACTTCTCTCGAATGATGCTGAAAATTACGTTACATATATCATTTCCGAGAGTGAGTCGCAGATTAGGAGGCTCAGGGATATTTTTACAGAGATTAATCCTGAGGTGCATTTTAATCCGCTGTTACTTAATCTGCACAATGGATTTACTGATCACGACCTTAAGATTTCGATATATACAGACCACCAGATATTTGACAGGTATCATAAATTCAGGATCAGGGGATACTTTACAAAGAAAGAGAGTATTTCAGTAAAAGAACTTACAGGGCTCAATCCCGGAGATTATGTCGTACACATCGATCATGGGATAGGAAAGTTTGGAGGTCTTGAGAAAATTGAAGTTAACGGGAAGATACAGGAGGCTATAAAGCTGGTTTACAGGGATAATGATATACTTTATGTAGGTATTCATTCCCTTCATCGCATTTCAAAATATAAGGGGAAAGATAATGCTGAACCAAAAATTTACAAGCTTGGTTCGGGTGCATGGCAGAAACTGAAGCAGAATACAAAAACAAAAGTTAAGGATATAGCAAAAGATCTGATCCATCTTTATGCAAAAAGGATGGACTCTCCGGGATTCTCTTTTTCACCCGATTCTTACCTCCAGCGCGAACTTGAAGCTTCATTCATTTATGAAGATACTCCCGATCAGCTGACTGCCTCAGTAGCTGTTAAAGAAGATATGGAAGCCGTGCACCCCATGGACCGCCTGGTATGTGGTGATGTGGGGTTCGGTAAAACCGAAATAGCTATAAGAGCAGCATTTAAATCGGCTTCCGACAGTAAACAAACAGCTGTTCTGGTGCCAACAACAATCCTTGCTCTTCAGCATTACAAAACATTTTCATCACGGCTTAAAGGATTTCCATGTAATATTGAATATATAAGCCGGCATAAAAAAGCTGCTGATCAAAAAAAGATACTTTCGCAATTAGCTGAAGGTAAGATAGATATTATAATAGGCACACATAAGCTTGTCGGGCAGGATGTTAAGTTTAAAGATTTGGGACTACTTATTATTGATGAAGAACAGAGGTTTGGTGTTTCAGTTAAGGAGAAATTAAAAAAGATAAAAGCAAACGTCGATACTCTTACACTCACAGCTACTCCTATCCCACGCACATTGCAGTTCTCGCTGATGGGGGCCCGCGACCTTTCCATAATCAACACTCCTCCTCCCAACAGGATGCCGATAGTAACTGAATTACACGGCTTTAACGAAGAGATAATAAAAGAAGGTATTGAATATGAGGTCTCAAGAAACGGACAGGTATTTTTTATTCACAACAGGGTTGAAAATATCAGGCAGATACAGGCTCAGATCAACCGTATATGCCCCAATGTAAAGACTGCCATTGTACATGGGCAGATGGATGGCCCTCATGTAGAAAATGTGATGTTCGATTTCATCCAGGGCGATTATGACGTGCTGCTTGCGACAACTATAATCGAATCGGGACTGGATATCCCAAATGCCAATACCATTTTTATTAATGATGCTCACCACTTTGGTTTGTCGGAGTTACATCAACTCAGGGGCAGAGTCGGACGCTCTAATAAAAAAGCTTTTTGTTATCTTCTGGCCCCACCTCTTAGCACTCTGACACACGAAGCAAGACGCAGGCTTAAAGCAATTGAGGAGTTTTCGGAACTTGGAAGCGGGTTCAATATTGCAATGCAGGATCTTGATATCAGAGGCTCCGGAAACCTGCTGGGAGGAGAACAGAGCGGATTTATTGCCGATGTAGGGTTTGAGACTTATCAGCGAATATTAAACGAAGCTCTTATCGAATTGAGAGAGTCAGAGTTCAGAGAACCTTCAACAGAAAGTGAAAAGAACACAGCCTCTTTAAAAACAGAACATATAAAATCTTATGTGCCTGATTTTCAAATCGATACCGATCTTGAAATTATGTTCCCCGATGAATATATCTCAAATATTTCTGAAAGGATAAGGTTGTATAAAGAGCTGAATGAGATTGATTCCGATGAAGCGTTAATATTGTTTGAGAAGAAGCTTATTGACAGGTTTGGGAGCATCCCTCCGCCCGCTGAAGCACTCCTCGATATTGTAAGGATTAAATGGATCGCTGTAAAAATTGGAATCGAAAAAATATTATTGAAGAATAACCTGCTCATTGCTAACTTTGTTTCTGACAGTAATTCACAATTTTACCGCAGCGCTCTTTTTATTTCCATTATGAATTATGTAAACAGGAAGCAAAGGCAAATGAACATGAAACAAAAAGCCTCCAGGCTTAGTCTCACCATAAATGATGTCGGGTCCGTAAAATCTGCAATAAGGATACTGGAAGATATAATAAATAATTTAAGCCATTAACATAAAGCAACTTGCAAAAGGCTCGGCGAAGTCAGGAGACATCGCTTAGCAAGCAGGGAAATATTTTGTTTTTACTAACTTTACAATATAAAAAGAAAATGAATCTGGGAAACTATGAATCTGATAGTCGACATAGGAAATACGAGTACGAAACTGGCAGTTTATGATGGCTGTAAAAAAATTTCTGTTTCACGGATCAATGAGTTAAGTTGCGAGGAGCTGGAAAAAGAATTATCGGGCATTAAAATAAAAAAGGCTATTGTTTCATCTGTGAAAAAGTTACCCCCTTACATATCTGATCTGTTCTTTACAAACATACCGCTTGTTCATGTTCTTTCGAATAAATCAAAACTCCCTTTCAAAATTGAATATGAAACCCCGGAGACACTTGGAACCGACAGGATAGCCGCGGTAGCCGGGGCATTCAACCTTTTTCCCGGAGCAGAAATTCTTGTTATCGATGCCGGTACAGCCATCACATTTGATTTTCTTTCGGCCGGTATTTATAAAGGCGGTAATATATCTCCGGGATTAACGATGAGATTCAAGGCATTAAACAAATTTACCGGAAGATTACCACTGGTTGCACCAACTGATAACTATACATTCCCGGGGCGAAATACTAACGATGCAATAGCGGCCGGTGTGATTACGGGGGTGACTTATGAAATAAATGAGTATATTCGCACGTTTGAGAAAAAGCACACTGATTTTAAAATAATACTGACAGGCGGCGACAGCGGATACCTTAAAGACAAAATCAATTATCAACTCACATATATGCCTGATATTGTGATTGATGGTTTAAATAATATTTTAGAATACAATGCGACATAAACTAATAATAGTCATTTTCATCTCACTATTTTCTTTTACTTTTTCGGCCACCGGTCAGAAACTTGTCAATTCCCCTTATTCAAGATTCAATATTGGTACCCTTGAACCTGCCGGATCATTCAGAAGTCTTGGTATGGGAGGTATTGGAACATCAATGAGAGATAACAGCTCCATATATTTTTCAAATCCGGCATCGTACAGTAGTCTTGATACAAACTCATTTATTTTTGATTTTGGTCTTGATTATAGTATGAATTTTCTTTCAGACAGTGTATCAGATTTTTCTTCTGATGACATGAATTTTGATCATCTCATGATAGGTTTTCCTATTACAAAAGGATGGGGTGTTGCTGCAGGCATAATACCTTTAAGCAATGGTTATTATAAGATGTTTGAATCAAATGAGAGTTACTCCTCATATCATGCAGGAGATGGGGGGTTTACCAATTTTTTTCTGGGATCGGGGATAAAGATTAATAAGAATTTTTCAGCAGGAGTTAATATGTCTTTTCTGTTCGGACAGGTTAATAGAATAAACCAATTCGACTTTGCCGACTATTATAATGTTTTTAACAATAACAGCACTGAGAAGCTGCATTTAGGCGGTATCAACTTTGATTATGGGATTCAATACACCGCATCACTCAAGAATGATTATTTTCTTAATGCAGGTATTTCACTGAATTCCGGTAAATATTATAACTCAAAATTCGAACATCTTACTATCAGTTACACTGCTTACGGTACAAGTGATACTATTTCATATGTTGCTGATGAATCATCAGCTTTCATTCCTGGTACTTTAAGGCTGGGTATCTCCTTTGGAAAAAAAAATAAGTTTATTACCGGTTTTGATTTTGTCTCGACAAAATGGTCGAAATCAAAAATTCCGGGAACAACTGGTTATGCAGCCGATACAAGATCATTACTTTTTGGAGCTGAATTCATCCCTGACAAATTTTCAAATTACAGCTTCCTGAAAAGATTAGAGTATCGGATTGGTGGTCATATCGAAGATAATTATTTAATTATCAATGGGGAACAGGTAAAAGAGTACGGCGCCAGCATCGGTATTGGCATACCGATGAGACGCTCATTATCAAAGACCAACTTGTTTTTTGACTTTACCAGGAAAAACGGTTCTGCAGGTAGTATTCTTCATACTGAAAATTATTATACAATGGGCATCAGCCTGAACCTTTACGATTTCTGGTTTATTAAGCGCAAATTTGATTAGCGGGAGATTCCTCGCTTGCGCCCGGAATGACAAAGTTCTTTTTGGAGGTTCAGTATTGTGAGATAGAGAAAATGAATAGATTAATTAAATACAGAGCATCAATCCTTGTAACATCAATTATTATTGCCTGTTTAGTTCTTTCATGCGAAAATAAAATTGATCTCACCCCAAAATCAGTCCTTCTTACTCTTCCATCACTTACAGTTAAGGATTTTAAAACTGTCTTCACAGATTCCGGGCGGCTACAGCTAATAATGGCTTCTCCCCTGATGGAGCAATATAATAATACCGGTTCCCCATATTCTGAATTCAGATCGGGCATTAAGGTGTATTTTTATGATGGCCAAAAGAAGCCAATTGCATCTGTATCTGCAAAATATGGTAAGTACAATAAAACCAATAATATGTGGGAGCTAAAGGACAGTGTTGCCGTTGTAAATGAGGACAATGACAAATTGGAAACTGAGGTTTTATACTGGGATCAGCAAAAAGACCTTATTTATACTGATCGTTTTGTGAAAATAACAAATGAAGACCAGATTGTTATGGGAACAGGATTCGAGTCTGATCCACGGCTGGTCAAGCGTAGAATCAAGAAAGTGACTGCAACAATATATCTTAAGGATAAGGAATAGTTCGCTGCTTGTACTTGAAACCGAGTTAAGACACAAACAAAGAAAAAAGAGTTAACTTTGATGTATGGGCGGAATTTTCATAATACTTCTCGCGATAATACTTTCCGCGTTCTTTTCGGGTATGGAGATAGCTTTTGTTACTTCGAATAAACTCCGTATTGAGCTTGACAGGAAACAGGGGGTCTTCGGATCGGAAATAATAAAATTATTTACAGATAACCCGGGCCAGTACATTGCCACGATGCTTATTGGCAACAATATTTCACTGGTTATTTACGGTTTGGTCTTCTCCGGCATCCTGGGACCGGTTCTATCGCCACTTATTGATTCCGACCTTTTAGTCCTAATACTGAATACCATTATTTCCACTGCTATTATCCTGTTTGTCGCGGAGTTTCTTCCAAAGACCATCTTTATCATTTCACCAAATTTTTTTCTTAAGTTTTTAAGCATTCCGACAATATTTTTCTTTTTCCTTTTTTACCCGGTAAGTAAATTTACACTGGCAGCTTCTAACCTGTTCATCAAGGTATTTTTCAGAATCAAACCCGGCGAAAAGATACAGGAGAATCTGGTTTTCAGCAAGGTTGATCTCGACCATTTTGTCACCCTGAGCAAGCAGAGCAAAGAGGAGTCATGTCCTGATCATCATAATATCAGGATCTTCAGGAATGCTCTCGATTTTTCCAATGTAAAGCTCAGGGAGTGCATGATCCCCAGGACCGAGATTAAAGCAGTTGAATGTATGAGACCTGTCGGGGAGCTTAAAGAAAAATTCATCGAAACAAGACATTCGAGGATTTTGGTTTATCAGAACACCATTGATAACATAATAGGTTACTTCGAGTTGAAGGATATCTTTAAAAATCCTTCTGATATCCGGTCATCATTAAGGAAGCTGGCAATTGTACCGGAAACAATGCCGGCGAACAGGCTATTGAAACTTTTTGTTGATGAGAAAAAGAATATTGCCCTGGTTGTTGACGAGTTTGGCGGGACATCAGGAATGGTAACCATAGAAGATGTGCTTGAAGAGATCGTAGGGGATATTGAGGATGAACATGATATCAATGAGCTTACTGAAAAGGTTGTCGGTAACAACGAATATATACTGGCGGGTCGGATTGAGATTGATTACCTGAATGAAAAATATCATCTTAAACTGCCTGAGGAAGATGATTATGAAACACTTGCCGGTATGATATTATTTTATCATGGCAGTATCCCGGGAAATAATGATGTGATAAGGATCGGCAAAATCGTTATTAAAGTACTGAGGGCAACAACAACAAGGCTTGAGCTGGTGAATCTGAAGATAGAATAAAAAAATGTGAAATACAAAATCTCCGCAAAAAATGGACACCCTTTGCCTGCATGTCCATAATTTTTAATATATTGGACATGTGCTATTGTTTTTAACGAAAATACTACATAAATTTGTAGCATGCCCATAATTGAGTAAATAATGAACATCTATGACAAAGCCAAAATTCGATAGAAATTACCCTTTCAACGATCTTCCTTTCCTCCCGCCTTCAATCAAATTAGATAATGACAGCGATATTTTAAAAAAGCTGGTCTCTGCTTCAAGAGCATTGGCTTCAGTAAATATAAATATTATGAGACTTCCAAATCCTTATATGCTTGTAAATACGATTGCCTTGCAGGAAGCCAAAACCTCAACAGAAATTGAAAATATTTTCACCACCGAAGACGAACTTTATAAGGCAGTTTCTGATAGCATCAGGGAAGAAAAAGCAGATGTGGCCACAAAAGAGGTTATTAGATATAGAGAGGCACTTTGGGCTGGGTATCATACCATGAAAGAAACGAAAACTTTAAATCTCCAGCTAATCCTATCGATCTTTCGCCAGATAAAAAATACGACATCAGGAATACGCCCACCACAGGCTAATGTTGTTATCAAAAGAGGGCAAAGTGAGTTACGACCGGGAGAGGTGATCTATACTCCGCCAAGAGGTCATGACACTGTGGAGAGATTAATGGATAATCTTATAAGTTATCTCAATGACCACAACAAGTATCCCACAGATCCGTTAATCAAAATGTGTATTGCACATTACCAATTTGAAGCAATACACCCATTCCAGGATGGTAATGGAAGAACGGGCAGAATTCTTAATCTGATTTATCTTGTCCATACCGGATTATTAAATCAACCGGTACTTTACCTTTCTAAGTACATAATTGTTAATAAATCAGACTACTACTATAATCTTGGAACAGTAACTCATCTGGGTTCATGGAAAAAATGGATTTTGTTTATGCTAGACGCCGTTGAAAATACATCTGTATTAACCAACAATCTTATTAATGACATTCTGGAACAAATGGATTCAACCCTCAGGTATAGTAGGTCTAAACTCAAATGGTACACAAAGGAAGTGAATGAGGTTATTTTTAGCCAACCATATATCAAACCTAAAGTTATAGGAAAAGTCCTGGGAAAATCATCGAGGACAACTCTGACAAAATTAATGGAAGAGTTGGTTGTTGCAAAAATAGTGACTCCCCGGAAAGATGGTTCTGAAGTTTACTACCTGAATGAAGACTTGATAAGAATTCTTGCTGGCTGATTCAAAAATATATGGAATATCAATCTTTTTCAACATTTGCGAAGCCATGGTTGTCTTTCCCACCTGACGATGCCCAATGAGTACCTGAATAAATTTTCGTGGTTCTAAAATTACTCGCTTTAAAAGGAATCTTTAACCTCAACGAGGTATCCTACAACTATTTTAAGATTTCATTACAGTAATTCCCGAGCTTAATGAGGCCCTCCCGCGATTTAAGATCGAGTTTGGAGGTTTTAAAAAACTCCTTGATTTCATTCTCCTTTCCCGGAAATATCTTAAGAAACTGCCTTTCTGTGGTAAACTTATGCATTTCGTTATCCACTCTTACCCAGTAAACTGTTGCGGGAGAGACTTTTACATTATCAGGCAATTCAAGATTCCGTACCTGGTTACCTCCTCGTACCGTTGAAACAGCAGTAGGTCCGAGAGTCTGCGAGGTAAGCCCATAAGCTGTATTACTGCCAACGGGAGCATAACGACTCTTGTGTTGAATAAACAGAGAAATATTTCCATTCACCACAACTTCATAAAAAGCTTTTTCGACAGGTATAAATTTTAGGTTCTGCAGGTAAACAGTATCAATCTCCTCCGGCTTATCAAGCACCATATATACCCCTTTCTGGTCGAAGACCATCTCTTCATCAATTGTATTGTAGTTAAGCGATGCAGAGTTTGTTTTCCCTGATTTCATTATTATTATGCTTCTGGTAAAACCGGGGAAAAGTAGCTGGGGAAAAGGCTTGGCAGGATCAGTTTGTGAAGATAGTTCAGATGATATACTGAACAGGATTATAACCGGAAACGCTAAACCAATAATTTTTTGTTTGATTATCAGTATCATATTGTCAGGTGTTTAAATTCGTACTGAAAATACAAATCTCGACATTTTTTTTAAACAAAACTCCATTCAAAAATAAAAGAGGCTGCTCTCAGTGAGTCAGCCTCTTAATATATATTTTACAAATTTATCTAGTCTCTTGGTCCTTTATAGGTCCATGTCTCATCGAAGTAGACCCTGATGTAGGGTGGAGATGTGACAGTATTTGGCTGCAACATCCAATATTTGAATTGTATATTATTGGTAGCAGCATCCCATTTGTTCACCCCTGATGGGTCAATTGCCGGCATCCTGGTATTTGACGGAGGATTACCCCATGTGTTCCTTACAGCAAGAATGTTACCATTACCTGAATGATCAAATTCAAGTTCCAGACCAAAAGCGCCATAGACACCATAATTACCACCACTAGTAATCGGGTGATAGTAATCAAAATAACCCGGATCCGGATCAGCAAGAAGACATGTCACACTATGTTCTCCTGAAGTTTCAAGATCAAAAAGAAAAGGATACCAACCTGTAAGTGCAGAGTTAGCCGCATCTACCATAGGTGAATTTGCAGTAACCTCGTATGACCCATCATACTTGTTTTTTATCAGAAGCTGTGCAATGATAGTATCACTTAATGCTGCACTCTTAGTTCCGGTGCCTGTAACCTCTGTCATTTTATAAGCAATCGCATACTGCTTGGTAAAATCAAAGGCTGAAGCATTGGGAATATTCACTATTATTGATTTTGAAAATTCGCCCGCTGCAAAAGTAAGAATAATCTTCCCCCCAACAGGAGCCGGAGTTGTTGTCCCTAATGAAACAGGAAGTGGTACGAACGATGTTTCATTATGTACATTAAACGTATCAAGTATAGCATGAGTCGCATCATACTGTAATACAACCGTGGTTTCAGTATTCAAAGCTGCTGAATTTGGAACATCCCTTCTTACTTCAAAAAGGAGACCTGTTTGGACAGTAGCTACAGCATCAAAAGGTAACATAGTGTACCCTGCCGGGAATAACTTCAGTATTGTTTGTCCTGCACCGCCTATCGATTCCTGCTTCGGGATACACGAAACCGCGAGGAGCGCTAATAACAAAACACATACTGCAATCTTAATTTTATGAAATGTTTTCATAGTGTTTATGTTTAAATTTATATTTTTAATTACAGTTACTACTACTGATCCCACCATATTTTGGAATCCATTTTATCACCTCCGGTTAATAATGCAGCAGCAGCTTCAACACCAACTTTTGCAAGAGTATAATCGGCAGTCCCATACATAAACCTGCGTGGTATCACCTTCGGGTCGTTAACTGCGTCAGGAGCCGGGGCTAATGCAGGATAGCCTGTCCTCCTCCAGTTGGCCCATCCCTGAATTCCATCGGGATAATAGGCAACATACTGCTGTGTAGCAATTTTCTGCAGGTTAGTACCCGCGGCGCCCAAAGCGACATTAACATTGGTGAAATATGCGGCAGCAGGTAACGCGAGTCCCCATTGTTCGTAAGATGCATTGATACCATTTGTATATAATGTTGCAGTTACTTCTGTTGTCCATCCTTTGTCAGCAGCCTCAGCACGAGCCAATAATACGCTGGCAGCTTTTACAATAAAAATCGGAGAAGTCTGCGCACGGTAGGCAGGCGCAAATACATAGCACCAATCCGTATTGGCCGCGGCTTGCATCCATGTATCAAGTCCTATCCAACCAGTGGAAGAGGTCTTTGATCTTCCATACGGCACTCCTTTTGTAGAAGCTGCACCGGTTAATGTAGCGCCAAAAACAGACTGACGGGTATCAAAGCTAAGGCTGCCTAAAAGAGTTGTCATTGTTTCACTTTCACCATAGTCTTTACGTCCGTCGTACATGGCATAAAATGCATTTTTGAAATATCCTCCGGGGTATGTGAGCTTGAAGTTATCTGCATTGGTTGCAATTGACCCTGCCGGGTCGGTCAGAGCTGCCTTAAATTCAGTTGCTGCATACGCTGTAGCTCCGGGATATTTTTTCGAAAGCCTGAGCGCCATCAGCATCCTCATGGAATTTGCAAGTTTTTTCCATTTTGCAATATCACCACCATAAGCTATATCACCCTTAATTGCGGCGCCTGATTCGAACTGAGCCACAGCTTCAGTTAATTCTTTAATCAGGTCCTTGTAGATTGATTCCTGTGCATCAAAAGCTACATTAAAGTTACCCTTAAGAGCCTGTGAATAAGGAACATCGCCCCACCTGTCGGTTATTGTCCAGAAGATATACGCTTTAAGGATACGCGCAATTGCAATCTGGTTAGCATTGGCGCCATTCAGAGCAGCAGTTACTTTTGTAGCTGCATCAGTATTATTAATAATAATATTCTGAAGATCATATAATGGTCCGGAATAAATCGCCATCGGACTAGCCGTGTTAGCTGAATATTGTGATACATCAGGATACTGGGTTTCAGAGAAATACTGGCAATACAATGCTGATATAACGTGACCCGCAAAATCACCAATACCGGGCACAGTCACAGTATTCCCAGTCCTAACACCGGCCAGTACATTAGTTAACAAAGCTGAAGTAATTGGATTTGCGGTCACCGCGGGATTATCATTGGTGGTTCCGAAATCTTCCAGTTTGCTGCAGCTTAAGGTAATCAGAGCTATCGCCAGGGCGAGAGTTCCTATTTTGTAAAATGATTTTTTCATCTTTTTAAATATTAAAGTTTTTTAAAGACAATACTAGAAGTTGATCTTTATGTTCGTACCAAAAGAACGAACTCCCGGGAATTGACCTGTTTCACCACCTGCACGCGAGATCTCAGAAGGATCAAAGTCTCTGTCTTTTGCATAGATTAGCAAAGGATTCTGTGCAAATAATGAAACAGTTATACCCTGAACATATTTGCTTAAGCCAATTTTATCAACTGGTACCTCATATCCGATGCTAAGTTCGCGCATTTTTATAAAAGTCAGGTCGTGAATGAAGAAGTCAAAAAACTGATTGTCGTACGTACTATGCCAGTAAGCCTGCGCATCAACGTAATAATCAGCTTTCTCGTAAATTGGGTCACCTTTTGGATGTGCCACATAGTCCTGCATGTCAGTAACACCGAATACGTGAATCCCTCCTCCATTATCAACAGCATCTCTATTAGGGTTTCCCTTATCATTCAATCCTGAAGTTTTTGCTGTAAGTCCGGAATAAGTGCCCCACATGTCAGATAATGAGAAGAATTTACCGCCAAACTGATAGTCGAAGTTCATGATCACCGTAAAGTTCTTCATTATTTTAAAGGTATTCTGGATACCCCCTGTAACTTTCGGCAATACATTTCCAAAATAAGTTTTTGGATTTGATGTATAAAATCCTTCGCTGGTTAAGATAGGTAACCCTGAAACCGAGTCTTTAGAAATACCGGCTCCATAAAGTTCTCCCCAGGGTCTCCCTTTTGCATGTATCATGGCCGGGGTGCCGCTTCTGGCTGAACCATCAGCAAGCAGCCATTGTCCCTGTACCATAAACTGGTCAACACCTTCAGCTATTGATACAACATCCATCTTCATCAGGTAAGCAAACGTGGCATTGAAGTCCCAGGTAAGATTGGAATTATTCACCGGTTTTAAATTAAAGGAAAGATCAATTCCCCTCTTGGTAATTTTACCAGTATTAAGGAATTTAGTGGCAAATCCACTATATTGTGCAATTGATATAGCATAGGGAATTTCATTTTCTGATCCATCCCAGTAGGTTGCTGTAACACCAACTTTGTTTTCCATGAATCTCAATTCAAAGCCGATCTCTTTCTGAGTTTTAACAGCTCCACTGATATTTGGATCAACTAACTGATCAGGGGTGTTCATCACGAAATTACTGTTCCACTGATTTGCACCAACACTATAAGCAAATCCCGGATAATCATATATTCCAATAACGGTCGGAATTTCGCCCCAGGCAGCGCGTACTTTTCCGAAATCGAGCCATGAAAGTTTCAAAATGTCGCTGAAAACAAATGACCCTCCGAATGATTTTGATAATATGGAATTCTTGTCGGGAGGCAGAACTGAGTACCAGTCGTTACGTAAAGTGAATTCGCCAAAAAGGTAATCTTTGAAACCTACATCAGCGCGGACAAAAGCAGCTCTGGACTTTTCTAATTGCCTCGTGTTAGTGATAATCGGTTGACTTATAGAGTTAGATATAAGATAAAGATTTTTAATATTAAACCCATCTAAAGTCTGTGCCCTGTTAAGTTTGTAAACTGAAGAGAAAAAGTCAGTACCCGCGTTAGCATTAACTTTAATATCACTGATGGTTTTAGTAAAGGATAATAATGATTCAACGTTTTCGCGATTAGAATATGTTGTTTCCGTTCTATAAAAACCTTTTGCTTCAGGCGAGTTACTAAATGTCTGGGTACCACTATCGTACAAATCAGTGCTATACATTTGCTCACCCCAGGTATTGTTTTCCTGGCGGCGATAAGTAATTTTTGCTGAAAGTCCTTCTATGATCTTATAATTTAAAGAAATATCTCCAAACAACCTGTCTGCCCTTGAAGGAATTTTTACAAGATCGAACCATTTATAAAAATTATACCAGTAGTTACCTGCATAAAAAGGCTTGAGATTTGTCGGATCGTACGAAGTTGGATTACTATGGTTCCAGCTTGCCCATATTCCTTCAGGGGTCCTGAGGTCCTTCAGTTCCCTCAAAATGTTCATATCGAGGTCCCTGTGGAACCACTGGTTGAATGAACCGGTTGACTGGTTTGAATAACCGTCATCAAATTCTCCGTTTGTTAATGTTGTAAAGAAATTAACATTAGCGCCGAAAGAAAGTTTTTTGGTTATATCATAAGTTGTTTTTACGGCAAATGTTGTTTTATTTAAAGTTGTTTCAGGAATTAACCCTTTGACTGATATATTTCCCACAATCGCGCGGATGTTAAAACCTTCTGAAACTTTGGAGAAAGCTACGCTGTTATTGAAAGTATAACCGGTATCAAAGAAGTCCCTTGCATTAGAAGGCTGTGGAACAAGTTTAGCCGTTGTACCCGTGTATTTTGTACCGGCGTACCATGAATACCAGGGTATGTACTCCTGACCTGCCATTCTCGGGCCCCAGCTTGCATCATCAGTATAATCGGGGTAGTACTTACCGTCAAGTGACTGCCATTCAACAGGATCAGTTGATTTATATGTGTACTTGTACATGTTTTCAACGTTACCACCTGCATAATCATTCTGATAATTAGGCAGAACATAAACAGAAGATGAAAGGAATCCGGAATTCACTTCAACACCCATTGATTTAGTACCACTCATCTTTGCTTTCTTGGTAGTAATAATAATTGCACCGTTAGCACCCTGAGAACCAAGAATTGCAGAAGCGCTAGGTCCTGAAAGAACACTTATATCTTCAATATCGTCCATATTGATGTCGTTGGAGTTTGGTAGTATTGTTCCATCAACAACATAAAGGATACTGGTACCGGTACTGAAACCACCATCACCACGTAAACGTATTGCACTTTGACGGCCAAGAGCAGCAGCAGACTGTCCCTGGAACTGAATTCCAGATACTTTCCCTGCAAGTGCATTATTGACGTTAGTCTGGCGTACTGCAGTCAGTTTGTCAGAGGAAACAACCTGGTTCAGGGCAGAAGAACTCCTGGGAGCTCTTTTAATACCATAACCACTTGTTACAACAACTTCCTGTAACCCGATCAGATCAGATTGAAGAGTGCCATCAATAACTGTACGTCCTGCGATAGCAACCTCCTGTGATTTCATCCCGATATAGGAGAAAACCAACGTGGTGGCATTTGCCGGTACAGTAATAGAATATTTCCCATTAGCATCTGTTATTGTACCAATGGTGGTACCTTTAACAACAACAGTTACCCCGGGAATCGGACCCTCCCCCTCAATCGAAGAGGCGACCTTACCTGTAATCACTAATGTTTGTGCCAATAAGGTGTAACCACCTGTAAACACAAACAAAACAATTAGTAGAAATAGTTTCTTCATACGAATTAGTTTTAGGTTTTAATTTAACATCCCAAATATATAGGTTCTTTATTTAATATCCAAACTAAAAAAAATTAATTTTAGTTAAAGAAAATTCCTTTCTGACAAATAAAATGGGAATCTAAACTGCCTTTTAATAAACCGAGCCCCCTCCTCCCAAGAGAGAAAGGGCTAATACTCAGGATGTGAATTATTTAGCCCCTCTCTATGTTTTCACCTCACCAACACCCTTCTTTTATAACTACCTCACCCCCACCCCTCTCCTTGAGGAGAGGGGCTTAATATATTAATTATCTTATTCTTACACCCCTTCTCCTCAAGGAGAAGGGGCTGGGGGATGAGGTGGATCAACTTAGGAGAAGGGGCTGGGGTGGATCAACTTAGGAGAAGGGGCTGGGGTGGATCAACTTAGGAGAAGGGGTTGGGGGATGAGGTGGATCAACTTAGGAGAAGGGGCTGGGGGATGAGGTGGATCAACTTAGGAGAAGGGGCTGGGGGATGAAGTGGATCAACTTAGGAG
>JAPLEB010000077.1 GCA_026391555.1 Bacteroidia bacterium
GGTTGATAATTGAGGTTACCCCCTTATACCCTACAAGATAAAAATTTATTCGACAACTACAAACATTTCAAAGAACTATTTTTGATATATTTACAGTAAAATCAAGCCTTTCAGAAGATTTCCTTAACTAAACGACATTGATTTATAAATAATAAAAACCAATAATATATATTAAGACCCTTAACTGAGAAAATCTCCTATTCATAAAGCCTTATTAATTCTTAAGTGTTGCCGGTATATTCCGGGAATTTCAGGGAATCGGATTTTGAAATCACCAGTTGTAGCCAAAGGCGGGTGTTCGTGATATTCAAACTGAATAGTTAGGATTTCAAAAAGCCGGTAAAGTTCTTTTGGCCCCCTCATCAGGTATTACTTATTTTTTTGGATATAAGTAAATTCCATTTCGGCGAGTAACGCGATATCTGAACCGGCTTCTTTCAGGTCAATATCTTCTTCATCATATAACCACTCAACAACAACTGGTATTCCGAATGGAGGAAGTCTTTTCAATGCGTAAAAGATATCATAGAAGAATTTTGCTGATGATGAATTGAAATAAGCCAAATCAACTTGAAGTTTGATAGGTTTTTCAGGCGAATAGTTGTTGAGCTTTCCTTCAAGGAGATTATCGATAAAAATATTAACCCATTCAATAACAGGGTAGTACATCGCACGTACATCTTCAGGGGAAGAAGTCCCGCGTATTAAAAAAATATTTTCTTCCGGAGAAAAATGAATCTCAGGAGTGCAAGGAGTAGGACTAATATATAGTTTTTGCATCTGAAGACCTTTTTACAATATTACACCAAATATTTAATAATTACAAACTTAAATAACCATAAATTTCAAAGTAATATATTGATCTCTTTTTCAGGATTATAACCGATATCTTCAAGAAGTTCACCCTTTGAATAAGCAGCTACTGCCAACCGGTCGCATATTTCATTTTCAGTATTATTCGCGTGTCCTTTTATCCAGACAAACCTTACATTGTGTTTCCTGTGTATTTTAAGAAATCTGACCCACAGGTCAGGATTTTTTTTCTTTTTGAAAGCTTTTGATTCCCATTGAAATACCCATCCTTTTTCAACGGAATCTGCTACATATTTTGAGTCGGTGTAAACAACTACCATGCTACCGGGAATTTTCAGCGCTTCGAGCCCTTCAATAACAGCTAAAAGTTCCATCCGGTTATTAGTTGTAAGTCTGAATCCCTCTGATTTTTCAAGCCTGTGTTTACCTGAAATAAGAACAACACCATAACCCCCTGGACCAGGATTTCCACTTGCTGCTCCATCAGTATATATTGTGATTTCACTTGGCATGAGGCAGGACTATACCGGTGTTCGAGAGAAAGAGTTTTATTGCAATTGACAAAAGAATAATTCCAAACACTTTCTTAAGGATTTGCAATCCGGCATCACCAAGGATCCTCTCGAAGAAAGAGGTAAGTCTGAGCACAAAGTACACAACTACCATATTGAGAACGAGAGCAATCAAGATGTTAATAGTTTGATATTCAGCTTTTAATGAAAGAATGGTTGTTATTGATCCTGCTCCTGCGATCAGAGGAAAAGCAATGGGTACGATTGATCCTCCACCCGAAGAGCCGTATTTAAAAAGTGTAATTCCAAGAACCATCTCCATCCCAATAAGAAAGATAATAAAGGAGCCGGCTATTGCAAAAGAGGATACATCAATACCAAATACACGGAGTAATGGACTACCGATGAATAAAAACGCCATAAATATTCCAAATGCAACAAAAGAAGTTTTGCCTGATTCAATATCACCGGTTTTGGCTTTAATATCCAAGATAATGGGGATAGAACCAGGAATATCTATGATAGCAAATAATACCATGAAACAGGCAAAAATCTGGATAAAACTCAAATGCATAACTCTAAATTTGTAATAGCTCGTTTTACTGTACGATTGTCATCTCATTAACAAGATGGGTTGCTCCCGCATAAACATCTATTACCCAGAGTACAAAGCGGATATCGACAACAATTGTTCTCTGGAGTTCAGGTTCGTAAGCAATGTCGCCACTCATAGATTCCCAGTTGCCATCAAATGCCAATCCGATCAATTCGCCGTTTCCATTCATTACAGGGCTGCCTGAGTTACCGCCTGTAATATCGTTAGTGGTAAGGAAGCATACCGGCAAATAACCTTTTGAAGACCCATATCTTCCATATTCTTTTCTATTATTAAGATCGATAAGCCGTTTCGGCAGGTCGAATTCATAATCGCCTGGTTTATACTTATCTACAACTCCCTGGAGTGTAGTATAATATTTATAGGTAACAGCATCTTTCGGATCGTAGTCCTGAACTGTACCATAAGAGAGGCGCATTGTTGAGTTGGCATCAGGATACTGGGTTTTCTCGGGAGCCATCTCCATTAATGCAGCAATCCAGAGTCTCCTTCCCATTGTCAGTCCTGCATCAAACTGACTGGATCCTTTTGACACTTCTGCCACGATCTTATTAATTGAGGTGGATGTAAGGTAAACCGGATCTTTTTCCAGAGTTTTCAGAACAGGTTTGTCGAGGAAAGTCATAAATTTTGACTCACTGGTAAACACCGATTTTGCAAACATGTCATCTACAAACTTATCAATGTTCCCTTTAAATTTTTTATCAACAACATTTGCATAAAAATCGGGATGGAATTTAGCAGTTACGTCAGCCCTGTAAAGCGTCAGCATTGCTTTCATGGATTTATTGTCTGTTGGAGGGTTAAAGTCTTTATAGAATCCACTTATATTTTTCTTGATTCGTGCAGTGGCTTCTGTGATTTTTTGATTATCTCCTGATTTGAGAGCAGTAATAAGTAATGTAGCAACCTGGTTCATGCTGAGGAGTTCACAGCCCTGAAGACATTCGTTCAAATATTGCGATGCATTGTAATATTCGGCTCTGCCTTCATCGGTTTTTTGGATCATATTAAGGGCTTCTCCGTACTTTGCTTTACGATCGGGAGTAGCAATAACCCATTTGTTAAACTGGTTTTCAATTTCCTCTTTTTTCGCTTTTACATTAAGTCTTTCAAGTCCGCCTTTCTGACCAATCGAGTATTTCCAGTAGTTTGAAGAACCGAAATACTTTGCCGAGTACTGAATATTGACCTTCTGGTCGGCCTGCATATCTTTCATCCATATATCCTGTTTTATACCACGTATTTTTATCCTGTCGGGATGTACGATTTGAAGCTGTTCATTAATTTCAAATGAGGTCATATATCTTGAAGTCCTCCCAGGATACCCCAGGATCATTGCAAAGTCGCCTTTATTCAGATCTTTTATTGAAACAGGCAAATATTGTTTGGGTTTCAAAGGAATATTTTCCTTTGAATAAGGCGCTGGTTTTCCATCCGGGCCGGAGTAAACACGGAACATACTGAAGTCGCCGGTATGACGTGGCCATTCCCAGTTGTCGGTGTCAGAACCAAACTTACCTATTGATGAAGGAGGCGCTCCAACTAAGCGGACATCATTATATCTCTCATAAACAAGAAGATAAAAATAATTTCCTCCGTAAAAACTTCCGACTTGTGCTCTGTAATTATTCCCTTCTCCGGCTTTTTTCTCAATTGCCTGTCTTGCTTCATTTATAGCTGTATTGCGTTCCGTTTCGCTAATGCCCTGTTTTACATTTGCAAGAACCTGACTGGTTACATCTTCAATTCTGATAAGGAATGTAACAGCAAGGTTTGGGTTTGGTAACTCCTCTTCATGCGACATTGCCCAGAATCCATCACGGAGGTAATCATTCTCAACAGTGCTATGCGACTGAATGGAGCCATATCCGCAATGGTGATTTGTAAGAATAAGACCTTGTGAAGAAACTATCTCTCCGGTGCAGCCACCTCCGAATATTACAATAGCGTCTTTAATGCTGGCTTTATTCAGACTGTAGATATCTTCTGCAGAGAGCTTCAGTCCCAGTTCTGTCATTTTGCCCAGATTTAATTTCCCGATAAGTGGCAGAAGCCACATGCCCTCATCAGCTTTTGCTTTGAAACCAAAACTGAGAATAAGGATTACTAAAATTGCAAACATTTTTTTCATCCTTACAAAATTATTTTTAATAGGTCGGATAGCTTGTCCCGCAAAGGCGGGAGAGCTTGCATGTTGATTTTGTTCATGCAAGTGTGTGCTTTTAGTTAAACATGCTCGGTTCATACAATAGAACTTATTAGATTGGTTTTAAATTATCAGGTAAAGATAACTTTAAAAATTAAGAATGAAATATTCAAAATTCTAATTTCAGCTGGGTATCAAAAAGATTAAAAGATTTTCTGTGGTAGGGAGTTATACCATATTTTATTATTGCAGCTCTGTGAAAGGAGGTTGGATAACCTTTATTCTTATTCCAGCCATATTCAGGGAACTCATTATGAATTTTTTCCATGAATTCGTCGCGGAATGTTTTAGCCAGTACTGAAGCTGCTGCTATTGAGAAAAATATCCCGTCGCCCTTGATAATTGTCTTATAATTAATAGTTTTATACTGGTAAAATCTGTTCCCATCGATAAGCAGGAATTGTGGTTCTTCTGCCAGACCTTCAATAGCGATGTGCATCGCTTTGATCGAAGCCCTCAGAATATTCATTTCATCAATTTCATTATTATCAACAAATGCCACCTTCCATGCAATAGCTGAATTTATTATCTCATCCTTCAGAAGAGCTCTTTGTTTTGGCGTAAGTTTTTTTGAATCAGTAAGAACAGGATGTTTGAAATTCTTTGGAAGGATGACCGCTGCTGCAACAACTGGCCCTGCAAGACAACCCCTTCCGGCTTCATCACAGCCGGCTTCAGTCAGATTATGATACAGGAATGATTTCAGCATTATGGGTTTTTTATTATATTTTCGCAATTTTCCCTGCTATCTTCCTGAATACCAAAGTACAGAATATTAACAATGCAAGAATTCCCGGTATATTGCATAATATGTCTTTAAATTAAATGATCTCCCGCTTATCATACTTGTTTTTTGATCAGGCCAAAATTAAATCTTTATCTCTATAACTTTATCTGTTATGCGATAAAAGAGTAAATTTGTCCAAAACTTAAGAAATGATAACTAACGAACAGATAAAAGGTTTATCGGGACGCCACGATGCGTTAAGGAGGTATCTTTGACATTGAAGGCAAACTAATACTGATAGCAGAAAAAGAGAATCTGTCACAAAAACCCGGCTTATGGGATGAGCCGAAAAAAGCCGAGGAACTACTTAAGGGCATTGCTCAGATTAAAAGCTGGATTACAGATTTCGAAAAAATAAACATCGCGATTGACGACCTGGCTGTTCTGAATGATTTTTTTAAAGAGGGCGAAGCAACAGAAGAAGATGTTGATAATCAATATATTAATTGTTTATCGATGATCGAGGATCTGGAGGTGCGGAATATGTTGCAGAAAGAGGAGGACCAGCTTGGTGCAATTTTAAAAATTAACTCAGGCGCAGGTGGTACTGAGAGTAACGACTGGGCAGCAATGCTTATGAGAATGTATTTACGCTGGGCCGAAAGAAACAATTATAAAGCAAAGGAACTTGATTATCAACCCGGCGATGAGGTTGGTATTAAATCGGTTACTATAGAGATTGACGGCGAAAGGGCTTATGGTTATCTCAAAAGCGAAAACGGTGTTCACCGGCTTGTAAGGATATCTCCCTTCAATGCTCAGGGAAAACGTCAAACAACATTTGCATCGGTCTTTATTTCCCCGCTTGTTGATAACAATATCGAAATTGAGATCAACCCTGCAGATATATCTTGGGATACATTCAGGTCAAGTGGAGCAGGTGGACAGAATGTCAATAAAGTCGAGACAGCAGTCAGGTTAAGACACCATCCTTCCGGACTTGTGATCGAAAACCAGGAGACTCGCTCACAGCTCAATAATAAGGAGAATGCAATGAGTATCCTTAAATCGCAACTCTATGAACTAGAACTGAGAAAACAGAGGGAGGCTCAGGCAATAATTGAAGGGGAGAAGAAAAAGATTGAATGGGGCTCACAGATAAGATCTTATGTGCTTCATCCATACAAAATGATTAAGGACCTCCGGACAAACCACGAGACTGGCAACGTTCAGGCTGTTCTTGATGGGGATCTGAATCCATTCATAAAATCATTCCTGATGGAGTTTTCCGGGAAATAGTCGTGCATTCGGCTAACACCTGGTTTATATTCAGGAGGAGACACAGATATACAGGGCAACAGACCCCTGGGCAGGATCATATTATGTCGAAACCCTTATACATGAA
>JAPLEB010000033.1 GCA_026391555.1 Bacteroidia bacterium
GTTACTAATCAGTGCCTATAGTTTGAAGTGCTTAAAATGCCTAAAGTTAAAATTAATAGAATGAATCAGATTCTTTTATAATCGGCGATGACATTTAAAGCATTTAACACATTTTGATTGTTTTTTATGGCAGTGTCAATAATAGATCTCAGGATGGCGAAGTTTTCAGCAGCACTCAATATTTTGAACTGTCCGGATATTTTTTGTTTTACCTTGACATTTCGTATGGCTCTTTCAGAACCGTTATTATCAGGAGGTACAGTTGGATGATAAAGAAAGGTAAAGACATGATCACGATACTTGGTAATTCTCTTCTGAAAAGCAATCAACTCTTTGTGTTTTGGATCCAAAGGCTCGGACAACAAATTATCCAACTCTTTTTCCAAAAGAGAGCGAGGATGATTTGGATAATAGTAATCGGTAGGAGTAAATTGCTTTTTAAGTTTATGCGCTTCTCTGAGTATGTTCCGGAATCTAACCGGCCAGGCTACCTTGTAACGTTCCTCCAGGTATTTGGTTTCACGTTCAAGATGAGCCGTGCACAACTGGTGTTTCTTTACCGGGGTTTGAAAATGGGCTTTCCAGCAATCATGAACAAGTACAGCTTCACCGGATATTCCGCTCATACTTTCATTAATCGTAGTTGTTCCCCGATTGGTGGAGGGAACAATAAAAGTAGCGCGATTGTTTTGCCATGTCCAGAGCCAATGCTTTACCCCATTGATTTTTACACCCGTTTCATCTGTGCCAATAACCCGGCTATGCATTACATTCTGCCGGATCATTTCGTATGCATCAACACCTTTCGATGCCAGCCTGTTCAACAGCCAATGCAAACCACCTTCACTAATCTGAACCGCAAAGATGTCATTCAGCATTTCCTGAAGCCTTTTGAATGGAAGGTATTGTCTGACGCTAAGATAACCAATGAGAGTTTCAATACTATTCCCATATCTGATAGGACTATCAACACCAGGAGGAAAGTCACTTTCTACAACCTTCCCGCAGGTACACTTGCACCGATAAACCCGGTGTTCGGTTACTACCTGTTTGATTGGGGGTATATCAATAACCTGTCGTTTCCCGGAAAACTCGAAAGGAAGTTCACTCACATCTTTTCCACATTCAGGACAAAAACACGAATGATGTTCAATAATTTTATCGGGAGTTTCTGCCATCTCCAATGTTTTCCCTTCATGTCCGGGTTGTCCTCCTGCTTTACGATTACTTTTCTCTCGAAGACTGCTCGTGCGTGGTGGCCTGTTCTCATCTTTAGAAGGTGGCATAGAGCTATTGTTACTGTCTTTTCTTGTTGTGTACCGAGCCAACTCTCTTTCAAGAACTTCTATTCGTGTCATCAATCGAGTAATTTCTTGCGCCTGCATCAAAACTATGCGCTTCAGTTCTTCGATGATTATTTGATCAGCTGTTTTCATAACTGCTGCAAAACTAATCCTGAAATCCAATATATCAAAGAACGTAATCGCCTATTTATCAACTACTAAAAACATATTTTGTTCATATGTGTACGTTTTAAAGAAATGCCATCCAAATAAAAATTGAAAATGTTAATTTCGCGTATAAAATTGTTAATAACACCTGATTTTTTAACTTTAGGCACTCTAAACTTTAGTTCACTTTAAGTACTGATTAGTTACTAAAATTTTTATTTATGAGCAGTAATTTGGTTCACCGTTTAGTTCTCATTTTCGCTGAAATTGTTCAAATCGAATTGATATACAAAAAATGAAAATGCCTGAAAATCATACGATTTGCAGGCATTTAGTTTTCGATAATTGTAAAATTGTCGGGGTGGCCAGGCTCGAACTGACGACCCTCTGGTCCCAAACCAGATACGCTACCAACTGCGCCACACCCCGAATATCGAAGCGCAAAAATATCATTAATTTTCTAATTTCATAACATATCACTGGAATTTGATTTTTCTCTTTGAAGTTCCTCCCCCACCTTGATCACAAGCGAACGCAGTGAGCTAAAAATCCTGCTCTTGGTACAAACTTGTCTAATATAAACTATTCCTCTTTTCTATCAGTTTTTCATCCGATATGTATTCATCATATTGCATCTGTTTATCAATCATCCCGTTGGGTGCAACTTCGATAACCCGGTTACACACGGTTTGAATAAACTCATGATCGTGAGATGACATCAGGATATTTCCTTTAAACTTTATCAAAGTATTATTAAATGCCTGTATTGACTCCAGATCAAGGTGGTTCGTTGGGGTATCTAAAAGCATAACATTGGCATTGCGTATCATCATGCGTGCAATCATGCACCTGACCTTCTCCCCGCCCGAAAGAATATTTACTTTTTTAAATATATCCTCTCCTGAAAACAGCATTTTCCCAAGAAAGCCTCTCAGATACATTTCACTGGTATCCTCAGAATACTGTGCCAGCCAGTCGATCAGGCTTATATCTTTTTCGAAGAACTTTTCATTGTCTAAAGGAAGGTAGGCTTTTACAATGGTTTGTCCCCATTCGAATGAGCCGTGATCGGGCTTTTCATGACCCTTAAGGATTTCAAAAAGAACTGTCATGGCCCGGGAGTCTCGTGACAGAAAAGCTACTTTGTCATTTTTATTCACAGTAAAGTTAAGGTCTTTGAATAAAGTTTTACCCTCAACGCTTTTACTTAGCCCCTTAACTGTCACAATATTATTACCGGGTTCGCGTCCGGGTGTGAATATTATACCCGGATATTTACGTGTGGATGGCTTAATCTCTTCAATATTAAGCTTCTCAATCATTTTTTTCCTGCTGGTTGTCTGTTTTGACTTTTTTACATTAGCTCTGAAGCGGGCAATGAATTCCAGCAGTTCTTTTTTCTTTTCCTCTGCTTTTTTATTCTGGGTAAGCTGCTGCCGAAGGGCCAATTGGCTCGATTCATACCAAAAACTGTAGTTACCCGAGAATTGCTGTACCCTGCTAAAATCAATATCTATTATGTGCGTACATATTGAATCAAGGAAATGGCGGTCATGCGATACTACCAGTACCGTATTTTCAAATTCAGAGAGGTAATTTTCAAGCCAGTTTACCGTGTCGAGATCGAGGTCATTAGTCGGTTCATCCAGTAGAAGATTATCGGGTTTTCCGAAAAGGGCCCGGGCAAGCAGAACTTTCACCTTTTCTTTTCCGGTAAGCTCTTTTAACAGCTTGTGGTGCTGCTCCTCTTTGATTCCCAAACCACTTAACAAAATTGCAGCATTGCTCTCTGCATTCCAACCATCCATTTCGGTGAATTTTTCTTCCAATTCCGATGCCCTGATTCCGTCTTTATCTGAAAAATCAGTTTTTGAATAAAGGATATCCTTTTCTTTCATGTTACTCCATAACCTGGTATGGCCCATCATAACGGTATCGAGAACGACACATTCATCAAATTCAAAATGGTCCTGTTTCAGAACAGAGAACCTCTCCCCCTGTCCGAATGATACAGACCCCGTCCGGTTCTCCACCTCTCCGTATAGCATCTTCAGAAATGTTGATTTTCCTGAACCATTAGCTCCGATTATCCCATAACAATTGCCTGGGGTAAAAACCAGGTTAACATCCTGAAATAATATACGTTTTCCAAACTGAATACTAAGATTTGATACTGTAATCATGTAGGGGAATATCTGATATTTAATTTAAATTATGACTATCGGTTTTCTTAAATAATTCAATAACCCACATCCCAACCTTCTCCTATTTTTTACCTCATCCCCCTGCCCCCTTCTCCTGAATGAGAAGGGGGTAACATACAGTATATTAGCGCATTGCTCCCTCTCCTTCAGGAGAGGGCCGGGGTGAGGTAAATATCGAGGGGGACGGGGGGATGAGTTCATGAATAATAAATTAAAGGAAAGAAGATTTAAAATAAAATTCTCGAAAGTGGTTGAAAATAAGCACTTAATAAATTTGATTCATTTAGTACATTACTTATTATTAATAATAACCTATACTCAAGTAAAAATTAAACGTTACTTTATATTTAAAAGTCTGCAAAAATAAGCAATAAATAACAAGAACAATAGAATATGACCTGCTAAAGGTTTCTTCTTAAATGCACTCATCAAAATTTTCAAAATGACTGCCCCACGGTAAAAGGGAAAATTGTGGTAATAAGCTCTTTAGCTTAAATTATCCGAATCAGCTTTTCTTATTCTTCCGGATTTTAAAATCCGATGTTTCATGAAAAGTTATTGATGGAAAGTTTTCTCTGGCAATTTTCAACATCCATTCACTCTCGGCAAAAAATACCGGGTTATTCTCTTTATCGTAAGCGATAGATGCTGATTTTCTTTTTAAGAATTCTTCCAGCTCTTTTTTATTATCCGTTGTTATCCAACAGGCCTTTACAAAGGGGAGCGGCGAAAAGCTGCATTTAGCCCCATACTCGTGCTCCAGCCTGAATTTAATAACCTCATACTGAAGCTCACCAACCGTACCTATTATCTTTCTGTTGCCTGGTTGTTGCATAAATAGCTGGGCCACACCCTCATCTGTCATCTGCCGTACACCTTTATCAAGTTGTTTGGTTTTTAAGGGGTCGAGGTTAACCACTTCCTTCAGTATTTCTGGTGAGAAGCTGGGAACACCTTTAAAATGCAACAATTCACCTTCGGAAAGTGTGTCGCCTATTTTAAAATTGCCGTTATCGTAAAGGCCGACAACATCTCCCGGGTAAGCTTCTTCTACAATGTTTTTATTATTTGCCATGAAGCTTGTTGGAGATGAAAACCTGATTTTCTTTTCTGACCGTGTATGAAAGTAAAACTTATTCCTTTCAAATTTCCCGGAACAGATACGCATAAAAGCTATTCTGTCGCGGTGATTGGGGTCGAGGTTGGCATGTATTTTAAATACAAAGCCGGTAAGCTTATCTTCATCGGGTTCTACCAAACGCTCTGATGCCTGAATTATTCCGGGACAGGGCGCTATTTCCAAAAATGTTTCCAATAATTCCAATACTCCGAAATTGTTTAATGCACTACCGAAAAACAATGGCGCTAAATAACCCTCCCGATAAAACGCCATATTGAAGGATTCGAACATATCATGCACAAAATCAATTTCTTCCCATAACCTATTTATACTCTCAATTCCCACAAAGTCCCTTAATTTTGGGTCCTTAATATCCTTTGTGCTGATAAGGCTTTCCGAAACACTTGTTTTTTCAGGGGCATAAATCTGCACTTCTTCTTTGTACAAATTATAAACCCCTTTAAACTGTTTGCCATTCCCGATAGGCCAGGTATATGGGCACACTGCAATTTTCAACTCCTGTTCGAGTTCATCCAGTATATCATAAGGATATATACCTTCCCTGTCCATTTTGTTAACAAAAATCATTACCGGTGTGTTTCGCATTCTGCACACTTCCATCAGTTTACGAGTTTGTTCTTCCACCCCTTTCACGCTATCTACAACAAGGATTACGCTATCAACAGCCGAAAGGGTACGATAGGTATCTTCTGCAAAGTCTTTATGACCCGGAGTATCCAATATATTCACCCGTATATTATTGTAATCGAATGCCATTACCGATGTTGATACGGAAATTCCCCGTTGTTTTTCAATTTCCATAAAATCTGACGTGGTTGTTTTCCTTATCTTATTGCTCCTTACTGCCCCGGCAGTCTGGATGGCGCCACCAAACAGAAGTAATTTTTCCGTAAGAGTCGTTTTGCCGGCATCGGGGTGGCTGATTATGGCAAATGTCCTTCGTTTTCTGATCTCACTTTTTATATCCATAATCAACATATTGTAGGACAAGTTTCATCTTTTTACAAGAGGGCACAAAATTAGTAAAAAATGAGAAAATGTAATAATCAAAAGAAACCTTGATAAATAACAGGCAATTGGAAACCAGGAATAGACGGCTGGGCTGCTTTCGTTAGAGCAAAATCTGATTAGAAGAATGGAATTCTTTCGGATCGCGAAGTGGCGCTTTTTTGATTACCGAGACCTTTTTACCGACAACAAAACCCATTTCCGAAAGCCGCTGCCGGAACTGCCCCCTCCCCTTGATTTTTAGAATTATCCCCTCTTCTCCCTCATTGAGATCATAAAGTGTTGTCATCCGGTATTTAGTCAACCCTCACTTTTACGACAACCTTACGTACCTGTGAGTTTTCGCCTGCTTTCACACCTGGGCGATGAATATCTGAGGGGAAGAATATAAAAAATTTGTCGGGAGTTGCATTTATACTTTTACACTTCGTAACTGTCATAAATCCAACGTCTTTCGTTGAATCGTAGGGTACAAGAACATCCTTTTTCATTGACAGTGGAGAAACACTAATCTGTTCAATGCCACTTATAACATATTGTATATCAATGTATTTCTGATGAGCTTCAAATTTAGCATCTGCTTCATTCTTAGTAAGATACTCACTTACAGGAGCATACAAATTATCACCATCGATTTCATACCGCTTTAATTCAAGTTGAAATAAATCACTGGTTTTCAAAAAAGTAAAAGCTTTATCCCATCTCTCTTTATTTTTGAAATAAGAAACTGCTAACTCTTTTCTGTTCACTGAGGCATCGGGAGAAACAGTCCATCCATTCAGCCATTCTCCTTTTTCAAACCATTTATCAATCTTCCTGCTGCTCCAATTTGAAGGATCGGTGGAACTTTTACATCCGATAAAACCGAAGAAACTTGTCAATACCATGATTTTTACGATTAATTTTTTCATATAGATTTAATAATTAACACTTTAAAAAATTTATTCAGTTGAATTTTCGGAATAATATCTGATTATATATCCGGCGAAAAGTTATAAAAAATGTCGGAATAAAACCCATAAGTCATGAGTTTAAATTCTTTAACCTAGTTTTATAAATCAATTCACTATTAAACGGATAATATATGAAATTAGAAGGAGATTCTTCGCATCACTTCGTTTCGCTCAGAATGACAGATACTTGTGTTTTTATGAGGGGGGTAGTTGGAGGCACAGCCTCCAACCACCCCCCTCGACTCTCTAACTCACTAAACGCTTGTCATTCTGAGCGAAGCGAAGAATCTCATACTTTTAGTCGGTCAGTAATGAAATCAATTGTATTATAGCAAGCCTTCCGGAAAGCCTCTCTTTCCTTTTTCAATTCACGTTTATTAAGAAATTAAAGGAATGTTCTTGCATTGATTTGTTTGGATATCAGCAGAATTTCAAATAAATTTACTTTCGTTAATATTATCAACTTTAAAAATTATGAAAAAGACTAATCTAACCTTCAGCGCAATGGTTATTGCCATAGTAATGATCGGTTCATTAAACTCATATTCTCAGGATTGGCCTCAATTCAGGGGTATTGGCCGCGACAGCAAAGTAACCGGGTTCAAGGCTCCTTCAGCCTGGCCAACTGAACTTAAACTGGAATGGAAAGTATCAGTAGGCTTTGGCGATGCTACACCAGTGCTAACCGGGAAAAAAATATATCTTAATACCCGTCAGGGCAATGAGGAGGTAGTGCTTTGTATCGATGCAAGTACTGGTAAAGAGTTATGGAAAAACCAATATCCTTCGGTAGCAGTTACAGGTCCGGCTGTTTCTCACCCCGGACCAAGAAGTACACCCGCAGTTGCTAATGGGAAAGTCGTCACTTTTGGTACATCAGCAATTCTTTCCTGTCTCGATGCCAAAACAGGCAAAGTAATCTGGAGAAGAGAGAATCCCACAAACGTGGTGCCCCAGTTTTTTACAGGAATGTCGCCACTTATCGTTGAAAATTTATGTATTGCCCATGTTGGTACAAAAGATAATGGAGAGGTTCTTGCTCTTGATCTGAATACAGGAAGCGAAAAATGGAAATGGGCCGGTGACGGACCTGCCTATGCCTCTCCTTCTGTTATGACTGTTGAAGGTAAAAAACTCCTTATTGTTCAAACCGAAAAAAACCTTATGGCACTTAACCTGGCAGATGGCAAACTTTTGTGGCAGATTGCAACGCCTGTTCAGCAGCGGTTCTATAATGCTTCTAGTCCATATATTGACGGACAGACAATATATTACACCGGCCAGGGTACAGGAATGAAAGCAATAAAAGTAGAAAAATCAGGCAATGAGTATGCTACAAAGGAACTATGGAGCGCCACCGAGGTTGGAGCAAAATGGAACACTCCGGTTCTTAAAGATGGCTTTCTGTATGGTTTTTCCGACCAGAAGAGATTATACTGTGTTAATGCCGCAACAGGACAGACTGCATGGATCGATAATGCAGTTAACAGCGATTTTGCCACTATTGTCGACTGTGGTTCTGTTATTATTGGATTACCACAAACAGCAAACCTGATAGTTTTCAAACCCGAACCAAAATCATATTCGGAAGTTGCAAAATATAAAGTTTCCGAGACACCCATTTATTCATTCCCTGTTGTTGCCGGGAACTTTATCTATATTAAGGATGCTGAAACACTAATGTTATATAAGATAAATTAGGATTCAGCCGTCCCCTGATTTTCCAGGAGCAAGTGACGGGAGGGGCTGAGACAGATTTCTTACTACTTACTACTTACTTTTACTTCTGCCTGTTCACCAGACCTTCTCCATCAGGAGGATGTTCCTTAATTCGTTCGTAGTTATGTTTTCCCTTATCTCACCGGAATCAACAACTGTGATAAAACCTGATTCTTCAGAAACCACCACAATTAGAGCATCCGAATGTTCTGACATTCCAATTGCAGCTTTGTGTCGCATACCGAAATGTGGGGGTAGTGAAACCTGATCGGTAATTGGTAATGGACACCTGGCAGCAAGGATTAAGCCTCCTTCAATCAATACTGCTCCATCGTGTAATGGGGTATTCTTAAAAAAAATTGTTTCAAGCAACTCAGCACTGATCATTGATTTAAGTATTTCGCCTCCTTCAGAAAAAATATCAAGACTGCTTTTTCTGCCAATAACTATCAGGGCGCCGGTTCTTTTTAAAGCCATTGCATCACATGCCCTTACGATCTCTTCAGCTTCTTTGGGGTTTCCTGTTTCTTCCTTAACCGAAGAGAATATCCTGCCAAGTGAAAACCTGCTGCTGGTAATATACCTGTTGCCAATAACAAGTAAAAACCTCCTGACCTCCTGTTGAAACACAATAATAAGAGCTATCATGCCAACGCCAATCACTTGTCCGAGTAGCGCACTGATAAGCTCCATGTTAAGCGCTTTTACAACAAGCCAAAACAGGTAAATAAAAAATATACCAATGAAAATGCTGAAAGCTGCAGTACCTCTGATCAGCCTGTAAAGCTGAAATAGAATAATTGCCACCAGGACTATATCTATTATATCAAGTGCAGTAATATGAAATGGCATATTGTAAAAAATAATAGTCGTTAAAAATAGAAAAAGATTCTTAATCTATAACTATAAGTCGGAAGTCGGAAGTCAGAAGTCAGAAGTCAGAAGTAAAAAATATCTTCAAACTTCGGATTTAATTTTCTGAATCAGTTTAACCGTCTGTACCGCCTCTTTAACATCATGAACACGCAGAATATCAGCACCATTAGCAAGAGCAACTGCATTTAAAACGCTGGTTCCGTTAAGCGCCTCATCAGCTGTTATTCTGAGCGTTTTCCAGATCATTGATTTTCGTGAAACCCCTATCAGCAATGGTAATCCGGCTATCGAAAAATCGCCTAACCGTCGCAGCAGTTCAAAATTATGATCAACTGTTTTCCCGAATCCGAAACCCGGATCAATAATAATATCCTTCACTCCCACCGACTGAAGTTTGAAGATTCTCTCGCCGAACCATTTCAGAATATCGGCAACGACATCTTCATAAACCGGATTATCCTGCATCGTGCGCGGATCTCCATTCATATGCATCATTATGTATGGAACATTCAGTTTCTCAACTACTGAGAACATTTCGCTGTCTGCATCGCCTCCGGAAATATCATTTATCATGAGAGCTCCACATTCAACGATCGCCTCCCGGGCAACTTCAGCCCTAAAGGTATCAACCGATATAATAGCATCCGGCAACTCTCTGCTTATAAGCCTTATAGACTTCAGAACCCGATTACCCTCCTCTTCCGGTGAAATGTCAACCGCTCCGGGACGAGAGGAATATCCACCAACATCAAGAATATCAGCTCCCTCTTCCATCATTCTGACTGCTGTTCTGAGGACATCTTCATCAGTATTGTAACGGCTTCCCTTATAGAAAGAGTCGGGGGTAATATTTAATATCCCCATCACTTTTGGAATCTCAAGGTCAAGTAGTTTACCCCCCGCGTTTATATATCTTGTTTTCTCCGGCAAAATACTATTTTTGAATAGTCGAAATTAGTGATTTTTGCAATAACAACAACCCGATATTACACTCCAGACTTTTTTACCCCCTGGAGGCTTTTTACTTTGCCTTATGGTTATTACATTTGTACTGAAAGAAATCAATTAGAAAATGAAGCTTTTTGTTATTGAAGGAGTTGACGGTGCAGGCAAATCGACACAGATAAAACTGTTGCAAGACTTTTTTTCAAAGAAAATGTATAACTGTGAATATCTGCACTTTCCGAGAACCAAAGCTCCATATTTCGGTGAGCTTATTGCAAGGTTCTTGAGGGGTGAATTTGGTTCTCTTAATGATGTCGATCCCTACCTTGTTGCAATGCTTTATGCAGGTGACAGAAAAGATGCTTCAGATGTTATCAGAAACTGGTTAAAAGACGGGAAGATAGTCCTGCTTGACAGATATACCTATTCAAATATTGCCTATCAGTGTGCCAAGCTGCAGGAGATACCGGCACAGGATGAGCTTATGAGATGGATTCTCTCACTTGAATTTAACCATTTTGGCATACCTGAACCCGACCTTAATATTTTCCTTGATGTTCCTTTTACTTTCACCGAAAAAAAGTTATCAAATTCCAGAACAGGCAATGACCGTACCTACCTTAACGGAACCATGGATATTCACGAAGAGAGTCTGGTGTTTCAGAAAAAGGTCAGGGATATTTATCGGAGAATTGCGCAATCGGATGACCGGCTTGCAGTCGTTGATTGCAGTAACAGAAATGGTTCGATGCTGGCGCCTGAGGAAATATTTGATCTTATAATAAAAATATTCACCAATCGAAAGTTCATCTGATATGAATATCTCCAGAATTGCCGGCAGAATAATTATTGGTCTCGTATTTATCTTCTCAGGCATAGTAAAAGCAATTGATCCGTTAGGCTCGGCTTACAAATTTCATGATTATTTTCAGGCATTTAATATTGGTTTTCTGAACTCGCTCAGCCTCTTTCTGGCAATTTTATTATGCACAGCGGAATTCATTGCAGGTTTCTCTGTTTTGACAGGTTTCAGGCAAAAAACCGGGATTTGGGTTGTTTTGCTCCTTATGATAATTTTTACGCCACTTACTTTCATTCTTGCATTGACTAATCCTGTTTCAGACTGTGGATGTTTCGGTGACGCAATACATCTGACCAACTGGCAGACATTCGGAAAAAATATCATTTTAATTGCACTAGCGATAGTTCTTTATGCTGGCAGGAAGCAGGTAAAATATCTTTTCAGTACTTTTACTGAATGGGTTGTAATAGCCAGCGCTATTGTACTTTTCATTCTTTTTTCCCTCTACAATTTAAGATATCTTCCGGTTCTGGATTTTCTACCATATAAAACCGGTGTAAAGATCACCGATAAAATGGTTGTTCCTGAAGGAGTACAGGTTGATGAATTCCAGACAACATTTATATATGAAAAAGACGGAATTAAAAAGGAGTTCAACCTTAATAATTATCCGGCAGACGATACCACATGGAAGTTTGTTGACCAGAAATCGGTTCTTATTAAAAAAGGATATCAGCCTCCGATACACGATTTCAGTATTACGGCAATGAATGGGGAGGATCTAACTCAGAAAGTATTATCTTGTCCCGGATACTCTGTCTTAATGATCTCTAAAAAGCTTGCAGAGTCGGGTAAAAAACATTTGTCAGATGGATTTGAACTTGGCAATTTTTGCATTGGTAACGGAATTAATTTTTACATTCTGACCGCTTCAGGAACCGATGAGGTGAAAAGTTACGGCAACGGTCTTCCGTTTTGTACTGTTGATGAAACTACATTGAAAACCATAGTTAGAGCAAATCCGGGTTACGTTCTACTAAAAGAGGGGACCATTATTGGTAAATGGTCCTGGGCAAATGTTCCTGAAAAGGAGTGGTTCGGCAAACAGAACAAACAAAGATTCATAAGTAAATAGCACAAAAAGATTAAATGATTATTACCTTTAAATAATATTACCATTTAAAACAGTGATTTATATGAGAAAGAAAATTGTTGCCGGTAACTGGAAAATGAATATGAATCTGGCAGAAGGCCTGAAATTCGCGGGGTCAGTAGAGAAGTACTTTAAGGAGAAACCTTCGGGAAAGACAGTGGTTATCTTATGCACACCATTTATCCATCTGGCCGGCGTCTCTGAAATTCTGAAACACGGGAAGGTAGCCCTTGGTGCACAGAACTGTGCTGTAGAGGCTTCCGGAGCCTTTACGGGTGAGATATCGGCATATATGGTTAGAAGTACCGGAGCTGAATATGTTATTATCGGGCATTCTGAAAGGAGGAGCTATTATCATGAGGATGATAAACTCCTGAATAAAAAGACATTACTCGCGATTAACAGCGGACTGAAGGTGATCTTCTGTTGCGGTGAAGTATTAAATGAGAGAGAAACCGGGAAACATTTTCTTATAATAAGAAGGCAACTTGAAGAGGGATTATTCAGCCTTACTGAGGAACAGATGGATATGATTATTGTTGCTTATGAACCAGTGTGGGCGATAGGAACCGGGTTGACTGCAACTCCCGGGCAGGCACAGGAGATGCATAAATACATCCGCGACCTTGTTAAAGAAAAATATGGAAACGATTGTGCAAAAAAACTGCCAATTCTTTACGGGGGAAGCTGTAAACCTTCAAATGCAGCAGAGATATTCTCAAAACCCGATGTAGATGGCGGGCTGATAGGTGGCGCTTCACTTAAGAAAGAGGATTTCATAGCAATAGTTGAAGCTATATAATAATTTAATAAGTTGGTTTCATGCTAAGAAAGCTGGCAATTCTGACTCTTTTACTGATGCTCGTCTCCCGTTCTATCTTGCTATCACAGGCCAGATTTGCATTTTCAGGGGACCCTGCACAATACAGGGAGGAACTTACAACTTTTATGGGACCTAACCTTAATCCTGAACAGATTGCCAACCTTAATACCTTCCTTGCCAGATGGGATAGCGCAGCTTTCAGCAAAGAGAATATGGTTAAGATAATTGACGTTTCGAGTCAGCTCTCAGCCAGATCAATGAGACCAGTTCCCCATTTTAATGATTATCTCATGACCCTCAATTATTTCATCGGGTATAAGCTTGATGTTGCATTTTTAACCAACTGGCTTACAGGGTTAAGTGAAATAGCTTTTAGTCCAGGGTTTACAAATGATAATATCGACAAGTACTTTAAAAGCACCGGTTCGATGATAAAAGAAAATGTTCTGTATGAATCGGGAAGTATTAAATGGAAAGTTAAAAATACTACCCTCAGGTTTTTACATGACACTGTTTTTCATGTAGTCATTTCGGATGCTACTCTTACATGTTATTCACAAAAAGACAGTACTGAACTGTTCAATGTCACAGGAATCTATTATCCTGAAATACAACAATTCAAAGGGACGAAAGGTATTGTTACATGGGAAAAAGCCGGGTATTCCGGAAAAGATGTATTTGCTGAACTCAGTAACTATTCAATTAACACCACCAAAAGCAGTTTCACTATCGATTCAGCCAGGCTCACGCATATTACCTATTTTAAAGAACCAGTCTCAGGGTCACTGACTGATCAGGCAGTCAGCTTCAGCAATAAGGATAAAGCTAATTATCCACGCTTTGTGACTTATACAGAACAATTCAGGATAAAGAACCTTTATGAAGGTGTCAATTATGAAGGAGGGCTTAGCTTTGAAGGAGCTAATGTAAAAGGTACAGGCAAAAGTTATACTCCTGCGAAAATCACTCTTTTCAGGAATGATACACTTTATCTTAAAATCAGTTCAAAAGAGTTTCTCTTTTCGAAAACAGGCTTAAACAGTCAGGAAACAGCCATCTCACTTTATCTTGATAAAGATTCAATCTACCACTCAAACCTTGGATTTTCATATTTTGCCACAACAAGGCAGGTTAACCTTTTCAGGACAAATAATCCTATCTCAAAGAGTCCCTATTTCAATTCCTTTCACAGCCTCGACATGTATTTTGAATATCTGTCGTGGAATATGAATGAATCAAAAATTATTCTTTCACGGGCAAGGGGATCCTCCCTTGGACAGGCACAATTTGAATCTTCCTCTTTCTTCAATTCAGACTCATTTTTACGACTGATGGGGCTTGATGATTACCATCCCCTGAACCGTCTCATTAAGTTTGCTGAATGGTATTATTCCGAAACATTTCCGGTTGTAGAATTTGCCAAATGGTTGAACCGGCCCGTGGAAGCAGTTACCGGGTTGTGTATCGATATGGCCAATAAGGGTTTCGTGTTCTACGACCGTGTAAATAATGAGGTCACAATTAAGAAAAAAACAAAGGACTTCCTCGATTCATACTCCAAAAGAAAGGATTATGATATCATAAACATAGTCAGTGAAACAAAAGCGCCTACCGATAATGCTATTCTTGATCTGAGAAACTACAGATTGACAGTAAATGGAGTATCCGGTGTTTTCCTCAGCGATACCCAGAGGGTTGCGATATACCCTTATAAACAACAATTGGTAATCGGAAAAAACAGAAGCCTTCAATTCGACGGTGTTGTTGAAGCAGGGCTCTTTAAAGTATTTGGTCATAATTTCACCTTCAGCTATGATACTTTTAAGATCAGGTTGCAAAAAATCGATTCCATTAAAATTGCAGTAGAAACAGATAAGAATGATTTATATGGAAATCCAATTATTGAAAATGTTGAAAACATGATAGAACTTGGAACTGCGGAACTTTATATTGATAATACGAATAATAAATCCGGACTAAAAAGTCTTAAGCAGTATCCTATTATTAATGCAATTACTTACTCATATATTTTCTATGATAAAATACCCGGGCTTGAAGGTATTTATAAACAGAAAGATTTCTATTTCAAAGTGGATCCTTTCACTTATGAAAATATTGACCACTATTCTAATGGAGATATGAATCTTTCGGGAGAATTCATCGGAGGAAATATACTCAAACCGATGCGACAATACCTTACAATTCAGGAAAACAATTCACTTGGTTTTAACATGATCATACCGGAAGAGGGGATTGAAATCTACGGGAACAAGGGCAGATTGTACGATGCTCTAAGCATGAGTAACAAAGGGTTGACAGGAAGCGGTACTTTAAAGCATTTAACTTCAACCACGAAGTCAGAGGAATATAAATTCTTCCTCGACTCAATGATCACTCAGGCATCAACATTCAATATCGAAAAAGACAACTCGGGAATATACCCCGTCCTTAACAGCCAGGATGTTGCAATAAAATGGTTGACTCAAAAAGATGAATGGCTGGCATCTAATGCCACTGGAAAAAGCTTTAATATGTTCGAGAATGGAACAACTCTTGATGGTACATTAAAACTGACACCAGTAAGGCTGAATGGTACAGGAATAATCAATATGACCGATTCGAGGATTACTTCAAATCTTTTCAGTTTTGCGTCTGATGTAATCAAAGCAGATACCGCTGATTATAATCTGAAATCACTTACTACCGGTGGGTATTCATTCGTTGCTGAAAACGCTAATACCGATATCAATTTTGATCTCAGGATGACCCGTTTCCGTCTTAACACCGATTCTTCAGTAGTTAAATTCCCTGAACTGCAGTATATCTGTACAATGACTGATTTTACATACAATATTGAGAACAGGGTGTTGAATATGGAGCAAAAGGGAAAATCAAATACTCCGCTTTTAACAGCAGACAAGCTTCTCAGGTTGGATTTTGCAAAACTTGATAAACCTACTTTTTTCGCGACAGATAATCTTAGCGACACTATTGCTTTTTCATCATGGAAAGGAAGCTATCACCTTGACCAGGAATATATTGAAGCAGAAAACATAAACTATATACATATTGCCGACGCACTTATTCAACCTGAAAACGGGAAAATAATCATCAACAGAAGAGCAAAAATACAGACAATGCAGAATGCCATAATTGCGCTCAATAACCGGCACATATTGCATTCGGCCAAAATTGATATTGAATCGACTAAACGATATACAGGCAGCGCCATTTACGATTATATCAATGAAGATAAAGAGATTCAGCAGATAACTTTCCCGGAACTTGCAGTTGATACTATGAGAACCAGCGCCAAAGGTTATATCCCTGTCACTCAAAATTTTATGCTCAACCCTGCTTTTTCTTATTCCGGCGATGTAACACTCTCTGCCAGGGCTGACCTTCTTTCCTTCACGGGAGCTGCAGGAATTGCGCATAACTGTAGTACAATCAAGAGTTATAACATCAAATTCAAATCGTCAATCGATCCAAAAAACGTTATGATCCCTGTAAGCGACAAACCGAGGGATAGTAATGATAATCTAGTTTTTTCAGGTTCATATATCAACATTGATTCTATTCATATCTATCCGGCATTCCTTTCGGCACAAAAATCATGGACCGATGTTGCCCTGGTAAATTCAAATGGCTGGCTCTACTATGAAAAAGCTAAAGGCAGGTATATAATCACCTCCCTTGAAAAACTGGCTGATCAGAGCCTTCCTGGCAATATGATCGCATTCGACAAGAACTATTGCGTAATGTCGGGAGAGGGAAATCTCAATTTCGGAGCCAAATATGACCTGGTTAAATTCACCAGCGCAGGGAAGGTAATCCATGCCATTGATTCAGGGAAAGTTAACCTTGAATCCATACTGGCTCTCGACTTCCACTTCTCGTCGGAAGCTCTTAAGGTGATGGCAGATGAGATCAGGATGATGCCTTCACTAAAACCTGTAAATCTGAACACCGATCTGAATAACAAAGGTATGAAAGATCTTATGGGAGTAACTGCTGCCACACAGATGAAAGAGGAGATTGACCTGTTTGGCACTTCAAGAAACCTGCCAAAAGAGTTCACCTATGAGCTTCTGCTTAACGATGTGAAACTATACTGGAATGAAGCTACATCATCGTTCAGATCAAGTGGGAAAATTGGTATCGGATTCATAGGGCCACAACCTATAAATGTATATGTCGACGGTTATATTGAAATTCAGCGCAGAAGATCAGGCGACATGATCGATGTATATCTGAAAGCGGATGAATCAACATGGTATTATTTCTCATATTTCAGAGGAGTGATGATGGCACAGGCTGGAAATAATAGCTTTAACACAATTATTGCCAATACGAAACTGAATGACAGGAAACATCCCGATTCATCAATCAGGGTGCCTTATACATATATGATTGCCAGTGAAGACCGTCTTGGACGTTTCCTCAGACGAATGGCCAGTGATAATGCAGGGGAAGAAGAAGTTACAAGATAGATGCCCTGCCTCTTTCACCAAGTTCAATCAGTTCCAGATCGTGGATATTCTTCCATGCTTGTCCACCTCATCCCCCTTGCCCCCTTCTCCCAGGAGAGAAGGGGGTAACTAAATGTTATTCATTATCTTAGCCTCACCCACTTGGGGGAGAGCTTGCCCCGACTTGTCAGTGGGTTGGGGAGAGGCGGATTTCAAAAGGGGAATGCATGAGGTAAAAAAGAGTATGAGTCATCCTTAGTAACACAAAGGTATTCAAAAAGAATACTGAGATTATTTCAAATTATCTAATTTTGTAAAAACTTATTGCTATGCAGATATTTTATGCTCCTGACATAACCGGTGATGCGTACACCTTAGACGAGAAAGAGTCAAAACATTGTATCAGGGTTTTAAGAATGATAAAGGGAACCGGTGTTAGATTAATAGACGGAAAAGGCAATCTTTATGAAGGTATCATAAGCAACCCTGACTCAAAAAAATGTACTATCGCTATAACCGGATTGATAAAAGATTTCGAAAAACGAAACTTCAGGCTTCACATTGCAATCTCTCCATTAAAGAATCCTGAACGTTTTGAATGGTTCGTCGAGAAGAGTGTTGAGATCGGCGTTGAAGAGATTACTCCTCTTATCTGCAGGAACACCGAAAAGCCGGGAATAAAGACTGAGAGAGTCAATAACCTGATAATCTCGGCAATGAAGCAATCGCTCAAAACAACTAAAACGATATTGAACGACCCTTGCCTTTTCAATGATTTTGTAAATAAGGATTTTAAAGGAAGCCGTATGATTGCTCATTGCAATGATTCATTTAAAAGGAGTAAGATATCTGAAGTATATTCAAAAAATGAAAATGCACTAATTCTTATTGGACCAGAAGGCGATTTCAGTGAAGCAGAGATTGATTATGCTACTAATAAATATTTTATCCCTGTTCATCTGGGCCTTAGCCGGCTGAGAACAGAAACGGCAGGCGTTGCAGCCTGTCATTCCATATACTTTATTAACCAGTAAAAGAAGACTTTATCTGGTCAGATTGCTAATTAACTCTCCAATGTTTTTCTTTGGTACTTTATACAATTCAGTGTATCTGCATTTCTGGCATGAAATGAATGTAAATCTTCTGTTGTGAAATTCGAACATTCTTGTCCAGAAACTGCCAATGGTCCACATTTCACCAATTTCGTACTGTTTATTGCCACATTTAGGGCAAGTGTATTTTAATATCTGGTTCATGGTTCCTCTTTGTTAATATTTTCAGTCCATTTTTTCCATCTGCCCGATTTTCGAAGAGCCTGATCAAGTATATACTCAATCTGCCCATTGGTGCTGCGGAATTCATCAGCTGCCCATTTTTCCAATGCCTTAAGCTTCTCCGGGTCAATCCTGAGAACAAATGGTTTTTTCTCACTCATGTTATGAATGCAAAGTTCCTGTGTTTACAATCGGTGTAACATCTCTGTCGCCGCAAAGAACAACCATCAGGTTACTAACCATGGCAGCTTTCTTCTCCTCATCGAGGTCAACTATTTTTTTAACGGATAGTTGCTCCAGAGCCATCTCGACCATTGATACTGCTCCTTCAACAATTTTAAACCGGGCTGATACAACCGCTGATGCCTGTTGTCTTCTGAGCATTGCATTTGCTATCTCTTCAGCATAGGCAATATAGTTAATCCTGGCTTCAATAACTTCAATACCACAAATCTGCAATCTTTCTCTTATCTCTCTCTCAAGTTCACTATTTACCTCTTCTCCCCCGCTTCTGAGAGCAATAACGGCTTCATGATCCTCAAAGTTATCATAAGGATATAGACCTGCAAGTTTGCGAAGGGCAGCATCACTTTGTACCAATACAAAATGTTGATAATCATCTACATCAAAAACTGCGTTATATGTCTCGGCAACTCTCCAGACCAGCACTAAGCCAATTTTGATCGGGTTACCTATTTTGTCGTTAACCTTGATTGGATCGCTATTAAAGTTCCGGGCTCTTAGTGATACTCTCCTCTTAATATAAAAGGGATTTACCCAGAAAAATCCATTTTCCCTGATCGTTCCTTTATACGCCCCAAACAAAACCATAACGCACGATCCGTTTGGATATACCACTGTAAATCCAAGAATCGTGAAGATGAACAGTAGTGTTAGAATTGCTCCAGGCCAGATTTTCTCAAAAGCGAATCCGGCAATTGCTCCGCTGATTAACAATAATGCTGCCAGCAGAGCCAGATAACCCGAAATGGGTTGCACAGAAAATTCTTTTTTCATTGTATATGATATTATATTAATATCACAAAGATATTATTTTAAATTCATATTACCAAAAAAAACACAGGAAATTTTCCTGTGTTCAAAAAGATTTTTAATCCTGGTTACTGATCTTCTCAATCAGTCTTTTAGTCAACCGCTTTCCCGGAACAACTTTTATCTGCCGGAGAAGGTCAATCACGTCACAGAATTCAGAGTTTAAACCCCATGCATCTTCAAAAAGATCTACATCTTTAACTTTGATACTGTGATATGAAATACAAGGAGTAGAAGATAATCCCATAGGCTTTATGTTTTAATTTGAAAACGGTCTGCAGGGATTATTATTGTCTGATTCCTAATTTAATGTCAGACTGATTTTTTTCTCCTCCATTATTTTCCTCATATTTATGAGGGCATATCTCATTCGCCCGAGAGCTGTATTTATGCTTACATCGGTTATCTCGGCTATCTCCTTAAAGCTAAGGCCTGCATAATGCCTCAGAATAACCACTTCCCTCTGGTCATCAGGCAGATGGTTTATCATTTTCCTGACATCTTTTTGTATCTGCCGTTTTATCATATCATCTTCGATGCTGTCTTCAGCAAATCTTTTTGAATTAAAGAGATCTGATTCATAGTTGTCGTTCGAAATCGTATTCATCTGCTTGATCCTTCGGAAATGGTCAATAATAAGGTTATGAGCAATACGCATTACCCATGAGACAAATTTTCCGTTATCGGAATACTTACCGGCTTTAACAGATTGAATAACTTTAAGAAAGGTATCCTGAAAGATATCTTCAGCTAAAGCCTGATCGCGTATATAAAGACTTATATAAGCAAAAACTTTGTTTTTATGCCGGTGGATTAGTTGTTCAAAGCACGACTGCTCACCTTTTATAAACTTTAAAATCAGTTCATAATCGGATATCATTTTATTCATAACTCACTCTTTTAATTAATCAGAGTAGATATATTCTATAGGCAGTCCTCCTTTTTCAGATGTTATTCGTAATGCAAAGGAAACAATTTTTTTAATTTGAAAGTATTACTTTTGGACTTTAACTGAATTTTAACATAATACAAAAAATCTCAGATATGCAGGGATGTATTGAAATAAAGGGAGCCAGGGTACATAATCTGAAAAATATCAGTCTCAAAATTCCCAGGAATAAACTTGTGGTAATTACCGGGATATCAGGTTCCGGGAAATCATCTCTTGCTTTCGACACCATTTATGCTGAAGGACAAAGAAGGTATGTTGAAAGTCTCTCCTCCTATGCCCGCCAGTTTTTAGGAAGAATGAATAAACCTGAGGTTGATTTTATAAGCGGCATTCCTCCTGCCATTGCCATTGAGCAGAAAGTAAATTCACGTAATCCCCGCTCCACAGTTGGCACATCGACAGAAATTTATGATTACCTGCGGCTCCTGTTCGCAAGAATTGGACGGACTTATTCTCCTGCTTCAGGGAAAGAGGTAAAGAAGCACACCGTTGATAACCTGGTAAATTTTCTAACCGCTCTCACTGACGGTACAAAGGTTATAATAACTTCACCTTCAGAGATTCCTTCAAACATCAAAATATCAGAATACTTTTCATTTTTGAATAAACAAGGCTTCAACCGTCTTGAATCTGATGGTGATCTTGTTAAGGTTGACGAACCGGGTGCTTCTGATTATTACAAATCAGGACAAAAAATCAATATCGTTATTGACAGGCTGGTGATAAGCCATTCAGATGATAATCTCAGCAGGGCAGCCGACTCTGCGCAGACAGCTTTTCAGGCGGGAAAAGGTTATTGCCAGGTAGTTATTCTTAATGACGGAGAAATAGTCAGGGAGAACTTTTCCAATAAATTTGAAGAGGATGGTATCGTATTTGAAGAGCCATCGGAATATTTGTTCAGCTTCAATAATCCCATCGGGGCATGTCCGGTTTGTGAGGGGTATAGCAAGATTATAGGAATAGATGAGAATCTTGTTATTCCTAATCAAAACCTCTCAGTGTATGAGGATGCTGTTGTATGCTGGAAAGGGGAAACGATGAAGAAATGGAAAGAGAGACTGATTGCCCATGCAGAATTATTCGATTTCCCGGTACATAAACCAATTTATCAGCTTACAGAAGAACAGAAGGAGCTCCTCTGGAAAGGAAATAAATATTTCTACGGAATAAACCGTTTCTTTCATCATCTTGAAGAGAAAAAATTTAAGATTCAATACAGGGTGCTGTTAAGCCGTTACCGCGGGAAAACGACTTGCCCGGAATGTAAAGGGTCGAGGTTAAGAAAAGATGCAGGATATGTTAAGGTTGCGGGTAAGGCAATTCAGGACCTTGTTTCAATCCCGGTCGGAAAGCTATATGAGTTTTTTTATGATATCAAGCTTAATGAAGAAGATTCTAAAGTTGCTGAAAGGCTTATTAAGGAGGTAACTATCCGGTTAAGATTTCTTATTGACGTTGGTCTTCCTTATCTTACTCTTGACAGGCTATCTTCAACATTATCAGGTGGAGAATCCCAGAGAATAAATCTTTCAACATCGCTTGGAAGCAACCTTGTAGGCTCGATGTATATTCTCGATGAGCCGAGTATCGGTCTTCATCCCCGAGACACTAACCTGTTAATAAAGGTATTGAAAGAACTCAGAGACATGGGTAATTCGGTTCTTGTTGTTGAACATGAAGAAGAGATAATAAGAGCTGCCGATGAAATAATTGATATAGGACCAGAGGCAGGCAGACTCGGCGGAGAGGTGGTTTATCAGGGAGGTCTTGATCTTACTATTGCGAATCAATCTCTTACAGCCGGTTACCTTAGCGGCCGTTTGGCAATTCCGGTTCCGCGGGCAAGAAGAAAATGGAACAGCTATATTGAAATCAAAGGCGCCAGGGAAAATAATCTTAAAGGGATTGATGTAAAATTTCCGCTTCATACAATAACGGCTGTTACCGGAGTAAGCGGATCCGGCAAATCCAGCCTGGTGTCAGATATATTATATAAAGTACTGTCGAACAGGATTAATGGAAACAACATGAAACCTGGCCAGTACAAAGATATTATGGGCGACATTCCCGGTTTAACCGGAATTGAGATGGTTGATCAGAATCCAATAGGCAAGTCCAGCAGATCAAATCCGGTTACCTATCTTAAAGCGTATGATGAGATACGCAAGCTTTATTCAGAGCAGCAAGCTTCGGTTCAGAACAACTATAAAGCATCGCATTTTTCATTTAACATAGAAGGCGGACGATGTGAGGAGTGCCAGGGCGAAGGGATAATAAGAGTAGAAATGCAGTTTATGGCCGATGTGGAATTGACCTGCGAGAATTGCAAAGGGATGAGGTTCCGTAAGGATATTCTGGATGTAAGATATCATGGAAAGAATATTTATGATATGCTTGAGATGACAATCGATGAAGCAATTGATTTTTTCAACAGTCATCCCGGTAAGAATGAAAAGAGAATCATCGAAAAGCTGAATCCTCTTTCAGATGTCGGACTGGGTTATATTAAAATGGGGCAGTCGTCAAGTACTCTTTCAGGAGGTGAAAGCCAGAGAGTAAAACTGGCCTATTTCCTGAGTCATGAACGCGGTAACGGACATATATTATTCATTTTTGACGAGCCAACCACAGGCTTGCATTTTCATGATATTAATAAACTACTTAAATCGATCAATGCCCTGGTTGATCATGGTCATTCCGTGATACTTATAGAGCATAACCAGGAGGTGATAAAGAGTTCCGACTGGGTTATCGACCTGGGGCCTGAAGGTGGTGAAGATGGAGGCCGGGTTGTTTTTGAGGGCAGGCCGGAAGAACTTGCAAAATGCAAAAAATCTTACACCGGGAAATATCTTTCGCTGAAATTGATATAAAATAGCAGGGACGTGTCGCGACACGTCCCTGTGTACAAATGTTATCTGTTAATTTTTATTTCTTCATTTTAAATCCGAACATTATTGAAACACAGCCACTTGCCGGGGTATCTCCGGGTTGATTAAATGAGGAAACTTTAACGACCAGTTTAAGCTGCTGACTCGATTGAAGCTTGAAATCCCATGTTTTGGCAAAGCCCGCATCCTTATTTGAATAAATTACATTTTTATTTGAATCGAGTACCTTAAACTCGACATTAGGGAGTTTATCTTCTCCGCAAATAGCGACTCTGTAATCCATATCTGAGTAAAATGTTTTATAGAGTTCAGCCTCTTCACCTTCAACCAGTATTGCAGCATGATAGTTACCGTCATGTGTATATGCTCCCAATTCAGGGAGGCAAACCTTCTTAGCGAATGCCTTGCACTGAGCATCAACATTGACAGTAAGGGTAATTATTAACAATGCAAGGATCGGGATTATTCTATATATTCTCATAGCTATAGTTAATTTACGAATGTACTTCTTATCTCTGCAACAGTTGCCGACAGTTCGTTGAATACTGCCGGTGTCATATCAGTCTTAACTTCTGACTTGAGGATTGTGGTATTAGAGGCTTTATCAAACTCAGGTCTGATTGGCGATGTTGTGATTGTAATTTTGTCAAAAACTACTTTCAGTTTTTTAACCTGAGCTATAAGTTCATCAACAGCAGGGTTCTCTTTGCTGCTTTCAAGAAGACTGAGAAGGATGTCGATTGAAAGTTTCTGATCAATGATTCTGCCAACCAGTTTATTACCATTAAAATCTTTCATATCAACAAGTTGAGTGGAAATATACAATCCTTCAAACCATCCTCCCACCAATACCATAGCTGCAATTGCAGGCTGACCATTATCTGCCAGATATGAATTTGAGTTCATGAAGGTCGTACTAACAATCTCCATAATGACTTCGGTGTTATTGATATTCTCCTCAAGTCTGTCGATAGATGACTGTTCAATCGCCTTAAGTATTCCCAGACCGTCTGCCATTTTCTTGGCTGCATTCATGTAATCAATAATCAGCTGTGTCTGTTCGTATAAACTGGCAAAACTCAAATCGCAGGTATAAATACCGAGATTCAGAGCCATACTTTTATTTGTTACATAATTGTTGACATTTCCAATCGGATTGAGCATGGCATCATCAAATCTGGCACCGGCTGATTTAATTAGCATTGCTGATTCAAGAGGAGACGGTAGTGCATTAAATATTTTTTCTGCCTGCTTTATATCTTCATAAACAGCCGTATTATCCTTAGGAACATCTACAGTTTCTTTATCCTTAGGCGCTTTATTACCGCCCGACTTGCAGCCTATAAGCATACTGGCAAACAGTAAAACTACCACTAATATCCCTGAACTAATTCCAAATTTTTTATTCATGATTAAAATATTTAAGTGTCAAACGTAATTCCCGACTAAATTAGTATATTATTTTTATTTTTCAAAAACAGTTTTAAGAAATTGATGCTATTTCTAACTTTGTTGCAAATAATTCCAAGATGATAATATCCAAGAAGAAGTATAAAGACCTGGCCTCAGTACTTTGCAAAGATAATAATATTCTGATATCTAAAGCGATCGGATTACTACGGGAAGCGCAGCCTTTTGAAGGCGCTATTGGTTTGCTCACCTCATTTTATAATAAAACAGATGATTATTCGATAAGAAAAACTATCGGGGAATTCATGAATGATCTGAAGGACCAGTCTGCCGCTAAAGAGGTAATAAATGAAATAAGAAAACAGTGGAAAGCTGATACAACAAGCATGTTAGTATCTTCATGCTGGCAATCGGGTCTCGACTATTCTGATTATGCTCCCGATCTCGCTAAAATTTTTCTGAAAGCAGATTATGTAACTGCAATAGAATGTCTTACTGTTATTGAAGATTCCTCTGAGGACATCACCAGAAAAACAAAAGACGAGATGATAAAGATCATAGAAAAAAACCCTGTCTCTCCTGAAAATGAAAAAACAGCCCTGACTATTGAGTTGCTATCAATCCTTGGCAGATAATCGAAAAGCTAATACTTGTACTTTCTGTTAATCGACTGAAGAAAAATACTTCATAAACTGGGTTCTTTCAAAAACAGCAGGTTTATCATAGTTCAGCCAGTTCAGTTTACCCCTGAAATCATTAATATTTTTGAAGTTGTTCTTAGCCATCCATTCCTTGACCTGTTGGTTCATTGTCATTAAAAACGGAATCCCTTTTTGATATAAAACCGAACAAACCTGCACCGTAGCAGCTCCTGCAAGAAGATATCTGACAACATCTTCTCCACTATGCACACCAGTTGATGCTGAAATATCGATTTTAATATCCTGTGCGCTGGCCATTGCGATCGATCGGAGGACATACCGTCGTTCACCCGTGCTGCTGAATACCGATGCCGGAACAATTTCCATACTGTTAATATCAATATCTGGTTCATAAAACCTGTTGAACATTACAACACCTTCAATTCCCCTCATGTAAAACTGGTCTATCATATACAATATGTTGGAAAATTTATACCCGATCTTTAATGCAATAGGAATGGTGATGGTTGCCTTAAGCTTTTCAATAAGCTCAAAATAGATCTTCTCAGAATCTGCAGCCGATTTTTTTCTATCGAGAGGCATGAAGAAAACATTAATCTCTATGGCATCAGCACCTGAGTCAGCAATATTCTTTGCAAAATCGGTCCACCCCTTCGATGAAAAGCAGTTGATACTTGGAATAACAGGAATCCCCAGACTTTTTTTTGCAGTTCTAATCAGGCTAAGATATTCATCTACTGAATGCGATTTGGTATAGTATGAAATATAATCATCTGCTTCAGGATAACCATGGGAAGCTGGCAACGTACTGATATGGTGAATGATCTGCTCTTCAAAAAGTGATTTTAACACTACAGCACCAGCGCCGTTCTCTTCTGCTTCTTTCAGGTTTTCGATTGTTGAGGTCAGTCTGCTGCTGCTTACAATAATTGGACTTCTTAAAGTGAGTCCCAGGTAGTTTGTGGTAAGTTTTTCCATTAAAATTTTATCATTGAATTTTATTCCTTTCACCGAAAATAAGGCTTCCGATTCTTACTATCGTGCTTCCTTCTTTCAGAGCAATTTCATAATCGCCCGACATTCCCATCGAAATTTCTTTAAAATGAGATTTCTCTGGGAAGTATCTGTTTTTAAGACTATTAAAACAATCTGCAAGATAACTGAATTCTTTGCGAACCTGATCGGTATTGGAGGTAAAAGTTGCCATTCCCATTACACCGCATATCTTTACAAATTTCATATCCATATATTCTTGTGATTCAGACATTTCACTGAACTCATTCATACTGAAACCGAACTTTGTCTCTTCCGTTGCAATATGTATCTGCAGCAGGCAATCTACAACCCGGGAAATTTTTGAAGCCTCCGAATTAATGGTTGCTAATAGTTTGTAAGAGTCGACCGACTGTATCATTTTGATAAATGGTACAATAAATTTTATTTTGTTGCTTTGCAGATGTCCGATGAGATGCCATTCTATGTCGCGGGGAAGAAGATCTTTCTTGTTCAGGAGTTCCTGCACCCTGTTTTCTCCAAAATATCTCTGCCCGGCATTATAAGCTTTCAGGATATCGCTTACCGTTTTTGTTTTCGACACCGCTACAAGCTTAACAGATGACGGGATCTGGTGTTTAAGTAAAGTAATATTTGCTGCGATATCGGACATTGTTTAAAATGTATATGGCAAAAGTAGAAAAAAGAGGATGGCTAATAGAAAGAATAGCAAAGATTTTTCTCTGTGGCCCTGTGTCTTTTCTGTGCCTCTCTGTATAATAAAAAAATTTCTTCCATTTAGTCTGTTTAATTAACTTCGTTGAGGGATTCGCCGTTCACAAACTTCTGCATGAATAATGCAGCTTAGAAAGAGTTACCAGAGTATTATAATATTTTATGCCTATTGGCAATGATTCAATTAATTTTATTAGATTCATGTCAATATTTTTCTTATCACGTAATCAATTTATTTATCATTCCGTATACTTATAATAATTAGTTGAGGAGGAGGTCGCTAAAAGAGGATAAATGCAAATGAATAAAACACCTGATAATTTGATAGAGAAGTATGTTGAAATTTCCTGCAGCCGATCTTTCAGCTATCAGTGATAAAGAATAATCCTGAAAAATGAAATTTTGTAATGGAAAAAATGAATTAGTCATCAATTAATATTTAAACTTATGAGACAAGATCTATTCTCTAAATTCAAACTGGCGTTAATCTATATTTCTGTTCTGATTTTTTTCAGTCAATGCAAAGCAACGACCAAAAAATCAACCATCAACGAAGCTGAATTTCGTGACCGGGTATATGCCTGCTGGCTGGGTAAAAATATAGGTGGAACTTTGGGGATGCCTTTTGAAGGTAAAACTGATGTCAACAACATTACTTTCTATACAGAGATAAAAGAAGGTGAACCGGCAGCTAACGATGATCTTGATCTGCAAATTCTCTGGCTAAAAGCAATGGAAGAGAATAATTACAATGTTGATGCTTATACACTTGGTGAATATTGGCTCAAATACGTGCCTGTAAATTGGAACGAATATGGAATAGGCAAAGCCAATATGCGGTTAGGTATTATGCCTCCTCTGTCTGGCGAATACAACAATTCGAAATGGAAGACAAGCAATGGCGCGTGGATCCGTTCCGAAATCTGGGCATGCCTTGCACCAGGCAATCCAATGCTTGCAGCAAAGTTTGCATGGGAGGATGCCTGTGTTGATCATGGTTGTACTGAAGGCACCTATGCAGAAATATTTACTGCTACTCTCGAAAGTGCAGCATTTGTCGAAAAAGACATGAATAAACTAATACAGTTTGCTCTCTCAGCGATTCCAGTTGAATGTAAGGTTACAACTGCAGTAAACACTGCTCTTGAAGCAAAGAAAAGTGGCAAAACATGGGAGCAGGCTCGTGAAGCTGTAATAACTGCTACCGAAGATCTTGGATGGTTTCAGGCTCCCCGAAATGTGGCTTTCACAATCATAGGCTGGCTCTACGGTGAAGGTGATTTTGGTAAATCCATCTGCATTGCTATTAATTGTGGCGATGATACTGATTGCACAGGAGCAACTCTGGGTTCCATTTTCGGTATTATTTATGGCACAAGCATTATTCCTGAAAAATGGAAAGCCCCAATTGGCGATGGAATTAAAACAGTGGCTGTAAGTGGATTTGAAGTACCGGCAACATTGCAGGTTCTGACAGATAATACAGTTTCGGCACAAAAAAAGGTTGCTGAATTATATCAATCACCACTTAAGATAACTTCAGGTAAAACCAATCTATCCAGTCAATCTGAACTGCTTGCATTAGACAAGAATGAACTCGCCCTAATCTGGAACAGGTCTCCATATCAAGTCACCCGCAATACTAATGAACTTACTTTTATCTGCGATTATAAAGGAGCTCCGGAAATACTTATTGGGGAATCTAAAGTTTTAATAATAAGTATCATTAACAAGACTAATGCAGAGAAACGCATTTCCCTGGATCTTAAAAATGTTCCGGCTGAATACTCAGTAAATGGTATGCCTGATACATTATTATTAATAAACCCGCATGCAAAATATGATGTTGCTCTTAGCTTTATTGCTTCCGCAGGTGCAAACAACGCCAAATTTATTGCTGAAATTAAAGATGCTGGTAAAACCCTCGATATGCAGTTAGGTATCATTAAAGTGAATGTTCAAGAATCTTCAGGAGATGAAAAGAAATAAAAAAGCCGCCTCTTCCGAGCCGGCCTCTTTGTAAAAAATATCCTGATTCATTTCTTTCTAGAAACCCAGGTTCCTGGGAATTTTTTAGAGATGCTGTCTTTTTTGGATAAAGCTGCATTCAGATCGCTGCACATCATTGCACTAACCCTGTAAAAACCATTGGGAGCAGGTACAATCTCAGGAATAAAGCCTTCTGCTTTCAGCATATTCACCTGTGAAATTGCATTTTCTTCTGATTTGAAACTCCCGATAATCAGACAATAAACATTCGCTTCTGCGACAACAGGAACAACGATTTCCGGTGCAGCTGGCGTTTCGGATACCGGCTTTTCATTCTCCTTTATCTTCGCTGATTCATCTATAATACCCTCATCTACAGCCTTCTTATTTTGCTCAAACTCAGCTGTTACAAGGGGATTCAAAGTCGTTGCTTCTATTCTTGCTTTAAAAAGATCCATCTTTAAAGGAACACCAACTATAACGGCAAGAAGAGGAATGATTACTGCTGCTCTCCATAAAATCTTTCTTATGGAAGCCTGCTTTACAGGATCTCTTTCAATGTTCCTGATGATCCTTTTTCTTACATCATATCCTTCAAGAGGCAAACATTGAAAGGACTCCAGTCCATAAGAATCAAGATGATAGTTTGCGCTCCTGTCAGGTTCAAACTGAACATTGCCTTCCTGGTTATTGACAAAACTTCCGATATTATCGAGAATAACCTTTTCACCTCTTTCAAGTTTCCTGCGAAGCTCTCCGACAAACTCCTCAACTAAATTCCTGGCATCACCATAGTTTATGTTTGAAGTTCCGGAAATTCGTCCGACAAGAAGACCGTCATTATGGTTCAGGTTCCTGTTAAATGATATCTGTTTGACAGGTGGATAAAATGTACCTGAATCTTTGTCAATACGCGCCGGGGTATAGTTTCCTATAAACCCTCCAAATCCGGGAACAATAACACAATCATGTCCGAATAATAATTCCTTTATAAAAGCTGTAATATCCACCTTCAAATCATCTTTTTATTAATACAAATTTAAGAAAAAAAGTCAATAACAAAGAATGAATTTATCCAAATAACCCTATTCATCTGACTTTTTTACCTTCAAACCCCCTAAAGGGGGCTTAGAAATCCGCTATATGAAATAGCCCCCCTTCAGGAGGGATGGGGGGTAAATCTTTAAAAAAATATTATCTTCGTATTTCTGATAATCTTGAATTATATGAGAGAAATCCATATGGTCGACCTGAAGGCTCAGTACGAGAAAATCGGATCAGAAATAGATACTGTAATAAAATCAGTACTGGAATCAACTGCCTTTATTAAAGGTCCTGACGTTAAGTTATTTGAGGAAGAGCTTCAGGAATATATGGGAGTAAAACATGTTATTTCATGTGCAAATGGGACCGACGCTCTTCATCTCGCAATGATGGTTCTCGGACTGAAACCAGGGGATGAGGTTATTACAACAAATTTCACTTTTATTGCTACTGTTGAGGTTGTTGCACTACTTGGCCTTAAACTTGTGATTGTTGATCCCGATTCCGGAAGTTTCAACATTTCCATTGAAGCGGTCAGAAAAGCTATCACCCCAAAAACAAAAGCAATTGTTCCGGTTCATCTTTTTGGTCAGTGTGCCGATATGGAGAGCCTGATGGAGCTGGCAAAAAAACATAATCTTTATATTATTGAAGATGCCGCACAGGCTACCGGGGCAGATTATATCTTTCACAATGGCACGACAAAAAAAGCAGGGACTATAGGACATATCGGTACTACTTCATTTTTCCCGTCCAAAAACCTGGGTTGTTACGGGGACGGAGGCGCTCTCTATACAAACGATGACGCTTTTGCAAAAAAGCTGAGAAGCATTGCTAACCACGGTATGAAAGTAAGGTATCACTACGATGATATAGGCGTTAATTCAAGACTGGATACAATTCAGGCGGCTATCCTCAGGGTAAAACTCAAACATCTTTCTCAATTCAATGCAGCAAGAAGAGCGGTTGCTGATTTGTATGATAAAGCATTTGCCGGATGCCATTCAATAACTGTTCCGGAAAGAGTCAGATATTCCAATCACATATTTCATCAATATACTATCAGGGTGAAAAACGGGAGAAGAGATGAGCTGAAGAAGTTCCTCGAATCAAAGAATATACCGTCGATGGTTTATTACCCGGGACCTCTTCACATGCAGGAAGCTTATAGAAACCTGGGATACAAAGAGAATGAATTCCCGGTTACAACAGCTCTGTGCAAAGAGGTTCTGTCATTACCAATGCATCCGGATATGGAACAGGAACAGATTGATTATATTGCACTTAACATCTTGAAATACTTCGATAAATAATTATAATGGAGAAGGAATATTTTGCCCACAAAACAGCTGTCATAGATGATGGCTGTAAAATTGGAAAAGGAACAAAAATATGGCACTTCAGCCATATCATGACCGGTTCGGAAATCGGTGAAAACTGCAATATCGGCCAGAATGTTGTCATCTCACCCGGGGTGATACTTGGGAAAAATGTAAAAGTCCAGAATAATGTCTCTATCTATACCGGAGTCATTTGCGATGATGATGTTTTTCTCGGGCCTTCAATGGTATTTACAAATGTTGTCAATCCGCGTAGCGCAATAATCCGTAGAGACAATTATCTTGAGACAATTGTGGAAAGAGGGGCCTCGATAGGCGCTAACTCAACAATAATTTGCGGCAATATTATAGGAAGATATGCATTTATCGGAGCTGGTGCTGTTGTGACAAAAGATGTCAAACCTTATGCACTTGTATTAGGCAATCCGGCACGGCAGACAGGCTGGATGAGCGAATTCGGACATAAACTCATTTTTGACAGCGACGGCTTTGCATTTTGTCCTGAAAGCAATGAGAGATACCGACTTGAGAAAGGCATTGTTTCTAAAATAATTTAGTAGTTTTGTGCTCCTTTATAATATTTAATTATGAAAGAGACTCCAAAAAATTTTGGAATAATAGGTGTTGCAGGTTATATCGCCGTCAGACATCTTCGTGCCATCAAGGAAACAGGCAACAACCTTCTTGCCAGCCTTGACAGGTTTGATAGTGTGGGGCGAATTGACAACTATTTCCCGGAAAGTGATTTTTTTGTTGAATTTGAACGGTTCGACAGACATTTTGATAAACTAAAACGAACCGGGACAAAGATTGATTACGTAAGTATCTGCTCTCCGAATTATCTTCACGATTCTCATATCAGGTTTGCCTTACGACATCACGCTGAAGCAATCTGCGAAAAGCCAATTGTTCTCAATCCATGGAATATTGATGCGTTACAGGAGATTGAGGATGAGACAGGGCATAGGATCTACACCGTTCTTCAGCTTCGTCTTCACCCTAAAATACTGGAACTGAAAGAAAAAATCCATAATGGCCCGAAAGGCAAGATATATAATGTTGATCTGTCATACATTACAAGTCGCGGAAACTGGTATTCAATATCATGGAAAGGAGATATCCAGAAATCAGGTGGGGTGGCCACAAACATCGGTATTCACTTTTTCGATATGCTGAGCTGGATCTTCGGCGACACAAAGAAAAATATTGTTCATCTCTCCGAACCACATAAAGCCGCCGGGTATCTCGAACTTGAAAATGCCAGGGTAAGATGGTTTCTCAGCCTCGATTATGATGATATCCCGGTTGCAGTCAGGGCAACAGGGCAGAGAATATTCAGGTCAATCACAGTTGAAGGAGAAGAGATTGAGTTCAGCGAAGGGTTTACTGACCTGCATACCCTGACATATAAAGAGATACTTGCCGGAAGAGGTTTTGGGCTTAAAGAGGCACGCCAGTCAGTCGAGACGGCATTTACTATCAGAAATTCAAAACCTGTCGGACTTCAGGGAGATTATCATCCAATACTAAAAACAAAATAGTAGTAATGTACAATAAGCTTATTAATAAGGAGACGAAACTTTCTGTTATCGGCCTTGGTTATGTTGGACTGCCAACTGCACTTGAGTTCGCCAAACTAATAAAGGTTGTTGGATTTGATATTGAACCAGATAGAGTTGAACTAATGAAGAAGGGTATCGATCCCAGTAAAGAACTCACCTCTGAATCATTTAAGAATACTGATATTGTACTTACAAGTGATCCTGCTGACCTAAAAGATGCCTCATTCCATATTATCGCAGTACCGACTCCAACCAACAGTCATAATCTCCCGGATCTGACACTGATACTTAAGGCATCTGAAACAGTAGGTAAAGTTCTGAAAAAAGGTGATTATGTAGTTTACGAATCAACTGTTTATCCGGGGTGTACCGAGGATGATTGTATTCCTGTACTTGAGAGATATTCCGGATTAAAATTCGGCTCTGACTTTAAGGTTGGGTTCTCTCCCGAAAGAATAAATCCCGGTGACAATAATCATACTCTCACAAAAATCGTAAAAGTGACAAGCGGCTGCGATGCTGAAGCAGCTGAAAACATTGCAAAAACATATGAACTGATCATCAAAGCAGGTGTTCACCGGACTAGTTCAATTAAAGTTGCGGAAGCTGCTAAAATCATTGAAAACACCCAGCGCGATATTAATATCGCCTTCATGAATGAACTGTCAATTATTTTTAACAGACTGGGTATCAACACCTTTGAAGTACTTGAAGCAGCCGGAACAAAATGGAACTTCCTTAAATTCTATCCTGGTTTAGTTGGAGGACATTGTATCGGCGTCGATCCTTATTATCTTTCATTCAAGGCAAAGGCGCTGGGATACCACCCCCAGATGATTGATTCCGGCAGGTTTATAAACGACAGCATGGGAAGGTATATAGGAAAACAGACTGTCAAAAAAATAGTAGCGGCAGGTAAAAATCTTAAAGGCGCCCGTGTATTGATAATGGGCATTACGTTTAAAGAAGATGTTTTCGACATTCGTAATTCAAAAGTCATGGATATTATCAGTGAGCTTGATGATTTTGGGATAGCAGTTGATGTTATCGATCCGGGAGCCGGGAAACATGAGGTAAAAGAAGAATACGGGATCGACCTGAAAGAGAAACCTACTGGCAAATAT
>JAPLEB010000142.1 GCA_026391555.1 Bacteroidia bacterium
TTTGCGCCGGCCGTAAAATCATTACCGGCTTAGACTCGTAATATCCTATTGATCTTTCAACTATACGCATTTTAATAGTACCCCACTTTCCCTATTATATTCATATCTTTTGGTTTACTGGAAACCATAAGTCCCTTCAGGAATTCTCCTGCCTCTTTGACTTTTGTTCCCATTGGTTTAACAGTCTCTGGACTTAAGACTTCATCCGGGGGCAATCCCTGAATTGTCTCATGTACCAACCTTCCATACACTGGATCCTTTGCCATATTTATCGGCGCGGTCCTGCCATAATATGGTTTCTCTGGACTTGCGTTTATGGTACCAAGGCCATTATATGCCTGTGTTAATTTAACCGGATCAGTAAACCCTGCCGCTTTGGCATACCCTTGTACCTGTTTAAAGTGATCAAGCGCCGCATCTATATTGGCACTCCGGTGCACCTTGGTAAGATTTTTTTCATAATCTTCTTTCAATTTAGCATGAACTTCGGGAGCAATTTTCCCATCCGGGCCAACAGCTTTTACCATTGCCGCCTGGTAATTTTTTTCAACAGGGTCCATACCCGCGGCAATAGTCTGCTGCGTTCTTTCTCTTAGCTGCATAGGATTACTTGGCCACTTCTTGCCTAAATTGCTTTCGACCATTGCTATGCTCACAGCAATTTTAGGATCAACACCTTTGGCCTGCGCCTTTGCATATATCTCACGCGCCAATCCCAGGTCGTAATCCCCTGTTCGATTCGCCTCAGGTTTAGCGTCAGTTGTCTTGTCGATATAGCGCCAGGTTTCTTCGGCCACGCTTAAAATCCTCCGCCTTTAAATGTCAAAGGAGGCCGCGAGCCAGAAACTCCCGGGGGAGGCGGTTCCGCCGGTGCCGGCTCTTTTGTTTCAGCAACACTCAAACCATCCAATTTATCCATGGCCTGCTGTAGCAGATCCTTGACTTCCGTGATTACTGTGGCTTCATCTGCTTCAGGTGCTTCACCTTCAGGAGGCATCGCGCCGCCTACTCCTGCCATTATATCTCCACTCGTCGGTAATGCTGCATCCGCTTCTTTCTGTTTTAATCCTGGGAATCCCATTGTCTTATCTCCTTAAAAGTTATATTTAATTATGCTGCCCATCCGGATAATATTCTTCTATTACCCGACTTCGCTTTTCTCTTCGGGGCGTACCCCATTGCAAATGTTCTAAATCCGTCTGATCCGTGCGAACAATTATGTATCACGACACCCTCTGCAACAAAATTGTTGAGTTCTGGAGAAGTTAAATCATAGACTGTTTCCAGTTCTGAACAGTTTTCGATTTTTATAATTTTATGATTTAAAACAGCAAGTTTATTTCTTTCTTTTACTCTCCAATAACTTTCTCTCCCTTTTTTGTTTATATAGTCTCTATCCCTTGATGGGACTAATCCTTCGGTGTCACGTTTTTTACGATATTCGTTCCGACATGTATTACAACAATATGATAATTTATAATTTCCCCAAAAGGGTTTAATGCAATTTTTACAGAATTGCCACAATGTCATCCTGCCATACATTTCACGGCTGTAATCAGTTTTATCAATCTCCCGTCGCGCAAGATTTCCCCTGCCGCTGAATGATTCACCGCAGTGTTCCTCTTTCGATAATGATCCAAGATTATCTGGGTTGTTATTATAATGATCATTATCTTTATGATGTATGTGTTGTCCCTCATCCAATGTACCGTTAAACATAGCATACACATAACGATGTTCATCAGCAAATGATCCATCATTTAAGGTCACTTGCATATACCCTCGATTGCCATTTTCGTAAAACGGCATCAACGAAGTGCCAACCATTAATTCATCTGTCCTCGCATACGACTCATCTCTTAACATCCATAAATGGTTGACCGTCGCTTTAATACTTTTGCCATTATCGAGAGTGATCTTTATTAATCGTTTCTTTTCGCCCGTAATCCCCGCAAAAGTTATTTTTGCAGGTTTTAACCGGTGATCTAATACGGAATATCCCCACACGTATTCGTCGCCTTTTAAATTACAAATGGGAATCCATCCATTTGTCGTTCTTACTTTTGTGTCCCCAGCAACACACCAATCGTGGCAAGGCGTGTTTCTCATTACCTTTTTCTCTTCATCGTACTCACTCTTGTAGCCTTCAAGTGCCGCGATACCATCGATACATTTCTTTTCATCAAACCAACAAGTACCAAGAACGTTTCTGACGGCCTCTATGCCAGCCAGTACCGACTCAGAGTCCCTAGCACGAGTCACTGTAATCACCGGTTTGATCCCAAGGTC
>JAPLEB010000159.1 GCA_026391555.1 Bacteroidia bacterium
ATTGACACTGCCATAAAAAACAATCAAAATGTGTTAAATGCTTTAAATGTCATCGCCGATTATAAAAGAATCTGATTCATTCTATTAATTTTAACTTTAGGCATTTTAAGCACTTCAAACTATAGGCACTGATTAGTAACAAAATTATAAATTATTTCTGTTTGTTAATTTTATTTTTGTCGGTTTTCATATCGTGCAATACAAAAACTCAGAAGGCATTGAATGGGGGAGGAACTGATGAATATACAGGTTCGCCCAGTTGTATAGAATGCCATGAGCGCTTTTACAAACTTTGGGCCCCTTCTCATCATGGCTTAGCTATGCAACCAATCACAACAGACTTTATTCAAAATGAAGTATTGCTTGGTCAGGAGGAGATAGAAATGGAAGGAGCTTACTACTGGGCGATTCAAAAAGATACATGCTTGTATATACGGGAACGCAAAGATGGCCAGTTTAACGACTATAAAGTTCTATGGGCATTGGGAGGTAAAAACGTCTATTACTTTTTAACTCCCTTGGTAGGCGGACGGTTACAAACACTCCCGCTGGCATTTGATGTCAACACAAAAAAATGGTATAATAATCCCCAATCTGCAGTCCGCCATTTTCCTCAAATGAATGAAACGGGTTTGGCAGATTCAGCCCTTAGCTGGCGCGACAGGCAATATACTTTTAACACTTCCTGTTATAGCTGCCATGTAAGCCAGCTGAAAAACAATTATGATTTGGCAACCAACACATATAAAACAAATTGGAAAGAGGCAGGTATCAATTGCGAAACGTGCCACGGCCCTGCAGCAGAACATATCAAAGCCGCACGCCTGGCTGAAAAACACGGAGATTCATTGATTAATGTTAAATTAGTTGTTACGAAAAGATTCACCCCCGAACAACACAATGCAAGTTGTGGTTCGTGCCATGCAAAAATGACTTCTATTACTTCCTCTTATCACCCAGGCGACCGGTTTTTTGATAATTACGATTTAATCACATTGGAAAGTACGGATTTTTACCCTGATGGCCGCGACCTTGGTGAAAATTATACGATGACAGGCTGGTATATGAATACATGCCAACAAAACAGTAAACTTCATTGTGTTACCTGCCATACTTCATCTGGGCGCTACCGGTTTAAAAGCGGTGATTTGGCTGAAGCCAATAAAGCCTGCACCAATTGCCATCAGAAAAATGGCACCAATTATGAGCAGCACACCCATCATCCGATGAATAATAATAGCCCAAAATGTATTGATTGCCACATGCCTATGACCCGTTTTGGCAATATGAATCGTTCCGACCATTCTTTCAGGCCACCCATGCCTGCTGCTAGCATTAAATTTAAATCGCCGAATGCCTGTAATCTCTGCCATCAAGATAAAGATGCTTCCTGGGCAAACAGACAAGTTCAACAATGGAAGGGCCCGGATTATCAAAATGAAACTCTATATAAGGGGGGCTTAATTGCTGATGCCCGCAACAGGAATTGGGCAAGATTGGATGAAATGCTGGAAGCTATCCGAACAAATCGTTTTGGAGAGGTTTATACTACTTCAATTATACGTTTATTAAACAATTGTGAGGATCAAAAAAAGTGGCCAGCCCTGTTGAATGCATTAACCTTGGAATCACCTTTATCAAGAAGTGCTGCAGCACTTGGTTTATTAGGTGACCTAAACGAAGAGGCTAAAATAGCACTATTTAAAATGGCCAAAGATGAATACCGATTGGTACGATTAGCAGCAGCTCAATCACTTGCCGTTTTTCCACAGCAAGAATTCAGTTTAGAGCAGGCATATCTGTTTAACCAGGCCAACAAAGAATACGAAAATTCATTGGTTTCCCGCCCTGACGATTGGAGCTCATATTACAATTTGGGGAACCACTACCAAAATATGGGCAACACGGCCCAGGCATTGGAAACCTATGAAAATGCTCTAAAAGTTTATCCTGAAGCCATTTTGCCTTTGGTCAACATTAGCTTTTTGTATTCTGTTTCAGGCAATCAGGAAAAGGCAAGGAAATATATGGAAAAGGCGTTGGAAGTTGAACCTTTAAACGAGGCGGCTAACCTGAATTACGGCCTTTTAATGTCGGAAATGGGAGACATGGCCAAAGCAGAAAGTGCATTAAGAAAAGTCCTGCAAGTGGACGATAAAAACTCAACAGCCTCATATAATCTAAGTGTAATAGTTTCTTCACGCGATTTGAATGAATCATGTAAATTGAGTAAACAGGCCATGGTTTTATCACCTGATGACCCAAAATTTGCATACACCTATGCTTATTTTTTAAATCAAAATAAAAAGCAATCAGAAGCAATCACTTTACTTGAAAAAACAATCAAAAAGTTTCCGGATTATTTATCTTCGATATTCCTTTTAGGGAATATTTACCTCGAGAACGGTAATAAAACTAAAGCCATTGAACTTTATACCAAATCAATGGAAAAGATAAGAGAAAATCAACAGGCAATATATCAACTCCAGTCTGAAATTGAACGAATAAGAGCCTTGTAACCAGGTCAAATGCAGTTTGTTTAAAAAAAGGAATAACAATGGGAAAATCGGTCGTTAAAGAATTTGACATAAACCATATCCATCAAAAATATATCCAATTAACGCCCATTGTGGATGAATCAGTATCTGACTTTTGCCTTAGAATAGTCAAGAGTATTGGCGAAAAAGACTATCAGTTGGTCAAAGCTACTTGCTTTGGTTCTTTAAAATATCGGGGTGAATTTGAAACAGAATTCAGAAAATATATCCAAGGCCAATTCCCCATAACATGGATTGAAGGGGCAAATTGCACGGATGCTTTTATGAATGGTATTCATATTTGGGTTATAAAAGATGCCCATGTTGAATATTTTTCAGCAGATTTTTATATCCGTGCAAGTTTGTTTGAAGATGATAATGCACAATATTTATTTGTAGGGGATATATTATCTGATCCATCGTTAAATCCTGCTTTAAGTTGTGCCAGGATGCTTGATTATTTGGAAGGATTTCTCAATAAACATGGATTTACATTCACCCAGGTAGTAAGGACATGGTATTACCTGGAAGGCATCCTAAACTGGTATGATGATTTTAATAAGGCCAGAACAGACTTTTTCAAAAGAACAGGTGTCATGTTAAATCTTATTCCTGCCAGTACTGGTGTGGGCGCGAGAAACATGATTGGTTCTCCCGCCACCATGGAGTTATTGGCTATTAAATCAAAAAATGGACAACCGTATGTTTCCAGAATTGTTTCGCCACTGCAAAGAGAAGCAACGGATTATGGAAGTTCATTTAGCCGCGGTATAAAAATTAAATCAAAAGAGTATGAGTTTTTAAGCATCTCAGGAACAGCCAGTATTATGCCAAACGGAGAAACAGCACACATAGGTCAACTTGAACAACAGATTAGATACAGTTTCAATGTGATTAATAATATCCTTCAACAAGAGGGGTACAAGTTAGAAGATGCGGTTAAAGCGATTGCTTATTTAAAAAACAGGAATAGTTTCGAAATACTCCAAACATATTTGGACCAGAATTATAGCTTTCAAATACCACTAATTATAACTGAAAACACTTTGTGCAGGCATAACCTTCTTTTTGAAATAGAATTGGATTTAATGAAAATTTTGAGGGTTAAAAACTAATATAAAATTTGTACTTAAAAGATTATCACAATCACCTTATGTGAAGAATGTAGTCTTTAATATTTCGCATTGACCTTTTCAGGTTGAGGCTTATTAGCAAAACAAGTACTCCACTGCGACAAAAATCCTCATCCCTCATACTTCGGGGTTTGCACGTCTTTTTGCCACTTCCCCTTGCCAACCCTTCTGTTTTATTTTTTGTCATGCTTTTTGTTCCCTCGCTCATTTGGCACATTGTATTTTGCTTTTTGATAATAATGAATTGTATTTTGAGGTAAAAAGCAAAATTCAAAGAGCCTCGCCAGCCCACAGACAAAAAGACCCGCCAAAAAATAAAGCCCTAAGCTATTTAACATAACAGCTTCTTATAGTACAGCCCCTGCAATTCCCGCGCTCAAACCAAAGCTGTCCTATAAGTCAATTATGTTAAATAGCCGCTCAGCTCTCCCGCTCCAACCCACCCATCATTTTCCCCACCACCCTTTAGCGGTGCAGGGCATAAATGTTTGACTGCTCTTTGCCTGCGGTATGTGCCGCTTCATTCACTGCATTACGCTTCAGGGTTCCGTTACGTGCGTACTTCATTCCACTACGACCCTTTCGCTCCATTCGTTCATTCAGCAGCACAAACCTCGTCAACCCACACAAGAGTAGTTCCTTCTCTGCATTCCGCTCATTTTCCACCCTTCGTTCCATCGAGCAACAGTTTTAGCTTTTTCCATACATTTGTCCTTTGCACAGCCAAAACGCCGTTGCTGAATTTCACCCCAAGCAAATCACTCCATTTCGTTCAGTCACTACCCTTGCTTTTCCCCACCCAATTCAGAGGTTTGCCCTGCTTTATGTTCACCCCGGGGAAGCAATCATCGCTATCTAAATTTCTCGAAAAAGCAAACCATGAAGAGCAGTTTCAGGTGCCCCGAATATTTTCTCACTTTAAATCAGGCTGCTATTAAGTTGGAGGAGGGTTGTTTACATTAATATGATATTCCATAATATCCCGATCAAACTGAATACTCAATAATATATTTCAGAATCAAAACTTCAGGTATGGTTTAAATTTGATAGCTTTAACTAAAATTTTGAAAGCAGAAAGGGATAAAATATGAAAGGAGATCAGACATGAAAAACAAAAAAGTGAAATTAATTGCAGTTCTATTGCTGGGCATAGGACTGTCAGGCCTGCAGGCACAAGTAGCCATTGTCGCCTCAGGTGGAACTGCTACCGGAAGTGGCACTGTAAGCTATTCAGTAGGGCAGGTTGTTTACACTGTTATTACGAACTCTGGCAGCGTAGCACAGGGAGTGCAGCAACCTTATGAAATATCGGTTGTAACAGGCCTTGAAACTGCCAAAGGCATTTCACTTGAAATCAATGTTTACCCAAATCCGGCAACCGATTATCTGAAACTTAAAATTGATGGAGAGGTAAAGACGCAATGCATAGCGTCTCTTTATGACATAAACGGCAACCTTCTCCATACAATAAAAGTTGAAAGCAACGAAACGACTATCGTTATGGGCAATTACGTCTCTTCAACTTACTTTCTAAAAGTGACTGACAATAATAAAGAGATAAAAACATTTAAAATAATTAAAAACTAAATAGTTATGAAAAAGATTTACACAGCCATTTTAGCAGTATTATTAAGTACCGTACTGTTTGCCCAACCGCAAAAAATGAGTTATCAGGCAGTAATACGTTATAGTGGCGGAGTATTAGTAGCCAACACTTTGGTCGGAATGGAAATTAATATTAGGCAAGGTTCTACATCTGGAACCATTGTTTATACGGAAACACAAACATCAACAACCAATGATAATGGTTTGGTAAGTATTGAAATAGGTGGTGGAGCCGGGTTTAGTGCGATTAACGGGGGAGCAATACTTATTATATCGAAACAAAAACAGCTATAGTTGTACCATTAACAACTTACACAATCGAGGGTACAAGCCAATTATTAAGTGTGCCTTATGCTTTGTATGCAAAAACAGCAGAATCATCTTCAAATGATGCAGGTTTGAGACAACAAATCAGATTATTAGAGGATAATTTAATTACAGCAGGCACATACAAATTAGCAGATGTTGAAGGCAATCAATATAATGTAGTAAAAATTGGCACGCAGACTTGGATGAAAGAGAACCTAAAGACAACAAAATACAATGATGGTACAGCAATACCAAATGTAACAGTTGATGCAACTTGGGCAGCTTTAACCACAGGAGCTTATAGCGATTATAATAATACTCCGGCAAATTCAACAACCTATGGGAGACTGTATAACTGGTGTGCAGTAGATAATAATGCGGCTACAAAGGTGGCAAGCAACGGTGGTAAAAATGTATGTCCCACAAGCTGGCATTTACCAACTGATGCTGAGTGGACAACATTAACAGATTATCTTACAAACAATGGCTATGGTTACCAAGGCAGCGGAAGCGACTTAGGAAAATCAATGGCTTCCACATCGGGTTGGACTGCATCAGCCACATTAGGCACAGTTGGTAACGACCAAGCCAGTAACAATAGCAGCGGTTTTACAGCCCTGCCGGGTGGCTACCGTTACAGCAATGGAACGTACGACGACGTTGGGGGCTACGGTTACTGGTGGAGTTCTACTGAGGACTCGGCATCTTACGCCTGGGGCAGGCACATGAGCTACAGTCACGCCAATGTGTACAGGTACGACGGCTATAAGCAGAGTGGCTTCTCTGTTCGTTGTTTGCGAGATTTCTGATTTATTTGATTTATTTGATTATTTGAATTTCATTAAATAAACGAATATCTTTGCTGTAAAGCAATTGATTATTACAACCAGGGATAAAATAATTAGTGGAATTCAAAATCTACCGGATTCAGTGACTATTGATATCGAGCAGCGTGAGGGTCTGCACATCCCCGCTGCCGCACGTGCATTACTGAAAATCATCCCCTGCTCTGCCAGCTTCTGGACATTTGGCATTGAACAGAAAGCCATGCCTGATGCAGGAAGCCCTGTATCCATAGGAACCGCAGTGCTATACCACGCCATGTCATCCACCAGGATAAAGACAAAGTTGGGTTGCTCACCATTCTTCGCCGGGAGTTTTGGTTGATTATCATTTGTTACTCCAGGCCCAGTGTTTATTGACAACATCGCCAATCCGGCAGTAAGTTTTCCAACTGATAAGAGTTTTTTCATTTTTGAATTTGTCTTGAAATCATTTTGAAATTTAATGCCTTATAAAATTTAATATTCCCCTTATTTCTATTACAAAGAAGATTGTTTTATAATTCAACACAATCAAAAATAAAAGTTCCTAATGAAAGATCAATATCCGGTTTATTGGCAATAATAGCACTGACATCTCCTGAAAAACCATAAAAAGTATCAAAACCCCTGCTTGTACGATAATATGGCCTTTCCAATCCAAGATGCCATTTTCCAAAGATACCGGTAGTGCATCCTTTCTTTTTTAATAATTCAGGTAAAAGTATTTCGCCTGCAGGCAAACACTGACGTGAATCGGATGCTGTATAAAATCCATGGTCGTCTGCCAGAATTACAACAACATTCGGAAGTTTTGCATCTTTCTTAGGCTCAGTTTTTTCCTTACCATATACCCTGGAAGGCAATAAAACAGAGGTACCTGCAAGGCAAAAGATTGTTTGGTACAATAAATATTTTTTCATGAGATTTTAATTATTAATCGATATTTTCTGTGCTGGAAATATCCGTACCCGATTTGCAGGTGTGTCGATACTACTTGTTGGTGGATTTGTTCCCAATAAGTTTCGCACTTTTACCCCATCATAATGGCTCGAATGATGATCCTTCAGCCAGGTCAGGATATCATCGCGTAACTCATTTGCTTTTTTCTCATATTTTTTCTTATCCGGATTCCTGCCCAACAGATTGTTCATTTCATAGGGATCATCCTTCAGGTTAAACAACGCATTAATAACTTTTGATTCCTCAGAATATGGGATAAATAATTTCCATCCATCTTTCACAATCATATACGCTGGTGTACGGTCCTCGTTGTATAACCATTCGGTAACGACATATTTGCCCAAGCTTTGGTCGGTACCCTCAATCATTCCGCGCAGACTGTGACCATCAGAAGGATATTCAGGCATCTGTAAATAATCGTTGATCGTTGCAAACAGGTTCATTGTTGAAAGATAACCTTCGATCTTAGTTTCTGGCTTGATACGACCCGGAAACCGTATCATTAGGGGAACATGGGCTGATTC
>JAPLEB010000113.1 GCA_026391555.1 Bacteroidia bacterium
TTTTGTAATAATCGTTACTTATCAGGCTCTGTTCATTATCCTCCAACTTAAATGGATAACTTGTAAAATTGTGGTTGGCCAACAGCGAAATTATTTTATCGCTTTCACACAGAGGAAGTTCGTCGTTGTAATATTCTGTAATGGTGAGAGTTTCGTTAAAATGATTGAAAGTCAGGACCACCTTATAAAAATCATATTTAAGTAAGGGAACTTCCCTATTCTTAATTCCATTTTTCACAATTTTATTATTATATTTTTCAAATAGTAATGCACTGTCAAATGAGGTGAAGCCAAATAAACCATGTGGCCCGGATGGTTTTTCTGATTCTTCTGTTACCTCTACAGATCCAAGAAAATCGTTAACCTTTTCAATAATATTATGGTTAGAGGTTTTTCTTTCTTTATCACCGGGGAACCAGGTTCTCAGATTATTCTCAGTTGCCTCAATTCCCAGAACCGGATTAAGACATATATATGAAAAGGCATTCGTCCGGGAACTGTAATCGGCACATTCCAGCAGAAGTGACCCTGGATATATGTCTCTGATTCTTAGATATATTCCAACAGGAGTTAGAACATCTGCCGGCCTCTCATGTGATATATACCTTAGTTTGTATTTATTATTCATATGTCAGTTTAAGTTTATGAAAGTCATCTCTGGTCTTTTCTGGTTTTGTAACATGATAAAAAACAAGAAACCCGCTTTGTTAAGCGGGCTCCAGTTAAATATTATGATATAAAAATCCATTCATTCTACTCAATCGTGGCATAAATGCTTAACACTGCAGTAATTATTGCTGTGCCAACGCCATGATTGAAGTTTTAATGAATAAACCATTAATTTTTCGTTTTTATCCGGGTGCAATTTATACTATAATTTTAATAAATCAAATATATTTTTGAAGTAAGCAATTTTTTCTTCATTCCGATAATTCTGATGCCAACCCATCTAAAAACCAACAAATGACTGGATCATGTAAATATTTCTTCGGTTTCTGGTAAATATCTTTAATGCCTGTTTTATTATTATGCAATTCAAGAATCACCTCTACCACTCCGCAATAACCTGATGGATGAGGTCCACCAAATTGATAAGAGTTCACCTGGTCATTGTATTCATTGAAGAAATTATCAAGGATTTCGTATCTCTTCTTATGTTTCTGAACAAGTTCATCCGCAAATCCAAAAGTCTTTGCAAAATTGTCAAATCTCTTGCCGGCATTCTCCCTGATCAGATGTCCAATCTTTTCAGGTTTGATTCCTCTTGTAATATATATTTCTGAGTACCTGTATATTCCTGTGAACCCGAATGCATCAAGATCATCGGCCACGGAAAGAATCGTGAGAAGGTTAAGTTTTCCGGCAGAAGTAATGTATTCTTTGTTATCATGATTTTCAATAGCCTGCAAAACATCATCGAAATCAGATATTTTAAGATTATTTTTTTCAAGAAACCGGGTACATATTTCCCGACTGTGATGGCCATGCCTGATGCCCCGATCAACCGACATTCCTATGTCGTGAAGGTAGCAGGCAATTATTAATTTGAAGGGGGAGGTTAAATCATCGGACATGTTGCGCTCAGCCAGCAGCGAACAAAGTTCTTTTGCATAGCTCCAAACTCTCCGGTGATGGTCAATACCGTGTGAGGAGAGAGATTTTTCATCATAAACACTGATAAAAAATTCTTCTAGTATCTGTTTAAACTGAAGTTCTGCAGATTCTATTGATACAGTCAGATTCATCGCGGGTCAAAAAAAAGCAAAAGACAGAACCTTTTGCTTTTGAACAGGTTGTCAGGTACTGAATTAGTAATTGATCATTTTCTTTGCCAGATCGAGTATGGTTGTATCGTCAAATGTCACAATACCTCCATCCGGTCCCTGTTCAAAATGTATCCCAACGCTTTGGCCCTTGTCAAAATTTCTCCCTCCGAAGTAGTTTCTGACTGTCTCTTCGTTCAAATCCAGTTTATCTGCAATCTGTCGCATACTACCGGAGGGCAACTGGTCTTTTATCTTTCGCAGTTCATTAAAGGTGATTGTTTTAGCCATCATATTCTCGCTTTATTTGTCAATATTGTTGTTTAGATCACATCAAAACCCAAAGTTAATCATAAAACCGATAACTTGTAAATCATCTTAACAATTTCGAAAAATTCATAGTTTGCTCATCAATTCAAGAAAAAGCCTGATAGCTATTCTTTTATCATCATTAAGGTCATAGTTCATATTTTCAGTGAGATATAACTTAAGATCTTCGCCCCTGATAGATCCGGTACTGCCATATTTTTTTAGTACTGCGGGAATATTTTTTACACCTGCTCCCAGAGCATCATTAAAATCTGTCAGGAATTTCTTATCGAGTCTTCTGTTGGCGGTCCAGCAGGCAAAAGCGAAAGGAAGCCCGGTGAATTTATTCCATTCTTCAGCCAGGTCAATTCTGAATTTGAACCGGATTTCATACTCAAAGCACTGATCGCCTATGAGAACAACTGCATCATATCCTGGGATATTTACAAAATCAAATCCTTCCGAAGTATTGTTCCACCGGAATTCTTTTTTCCAGTAATTTTTTGCCAGTATCTTTGCCAGGTTGACCGATGAGCGTGACCTGTAGTCGAGGTTTATAGTTTGTATCTCATCAAAAGGACAATTGCTTAAAAGCATTACGGTTCTAACTTTTCCATAGGCTCCCAGACAATAATCGGTGATAATGTGGGATTCTTTCAGGAGTGGAAGAGTAGCAACAGGAATAAGGCCGATATCAACTCTTCCACTGATCAGTTTTGCCGCACAATCGGCCGGGTGGTCGGTTTCAAGTATAACTTTCTTGTAAAATCCGCTTTCCATCAATCCATAAATAAATGGATAAGTGTTTGCATATTTTACGGCTGAAATCCTGATTTTATCCATACTCTTCTTTTACAACGTCTAAATTACTACTTTTGTATGTAAAATTACAACAACTGAAAACTCAATCTGATTAATAATGGAATTAAATTTTCTTACTGCCATATCTCCGTTGGACGGAAGATACAGACATAAAGCTGAAGAACTTGATCTGTATTTTTCCGAGTTTGGTCTGATCAGATATCGTCTGATGGTAGAGATAGAATATTTCATTGCCCTGTGCGATATCCCTCTTCCTCAACTGGTTGATTTTAAAAAAGATAATTTCAAAGTTCTTCGGTCAATTTATGAGGACTTTGATTTAACGGATGCTGAAAAAATCAAAGAAAGGGAGAAGATAACAAATCATGATGTGAAGGCTATCGAATATTTTCTGAAAGAAAAATTTTTTCAGACAGGTTGGGGAAAATGGAGCGAATTTATTCATTTTGGTCTTACATCACAGGATATAAATAACACTGCTATCCCATTATCAATTAAAGATGCTCTGATTAATGTCTACTTTCCTGTTCTTTATGAGTTGAGAGAGGCCCTGGCCACTTTTGCTGATGAGTGGAAAGAAATTCCTATGCTCGCCAGAACTCATGGGCAACCTGCTTCTCCAACCAGACTCGGTAAGGAGATTGAAGTCTTTATCGCGCGAATAGATGGACAGACGAAGTACTTCGGACAAATTCCGTATTCCGCAAAATTCGGGGGTGCAACAGGAAACTTTAATGCACATAAGGCAGCGTATCCTGATATTGACTGGATATCCTTCGCCAATAACTTTGTAAATGAGGAACTCGGACTGCAACGATCACATCCCACAACTCAGATTGAACACTATGATAACCTTGCTGCATTATTCGATAATATGCGCAGGATAAATGTAATACTAATTGATATGGTCCGTGATTTCTGGTCATATATTTCAATGGATTATTTCAGGCAGAAGATAAAAAAAGGAGAGATCGGGTCATCAGCGATGCCTCATAAAGTAAATCCAATTGATTTTGAAAACAGTGAAGGCAATCTTGGATATGCAAATGCGATTTTTGAACATCTTTCAATGAAGTTACCTATTTCGAGACTTCAGCGCGACCTGACCGATTCAACTGTTTTAAGGAATATTGGTGTTCCGATAGGTCACTCGTTAATCGCCTTTAATTCATTGCTGAAAGGTCTTAACAAGCTGATTGTAAATACAGAGAAAATAAAAAGCGATCTCGAAAATAACTGGGCAGTTGTTGCAGAAGCTATTCAGACTATCCTGCGGAGAGAGGGTTATCCGAAGCCATACGAAGCTCTTCTCGATCTGACACGCACAAATCAGAAGATCACCTATGAATCAATTACAAACTTTATTGAGAGCCTTGATCTGAGCGACGAAGTTAAAACAGAGCTAAAGTCAATCAATCCATTTAATTACACTGGTTTATAATACGATACAGGATAGATGAACAACATAAGGTTGCTGCTTAAGTATTTTGCGCCATATCGTTGGTCGGCAGTTAAAAACATCCTCTATAACATTTTTAGTGCGCTATTCGCACTTTTATCATATACACTGACGATACCTTTCTTAAAGATTCTATTCGACAGAGTTGAAAATGCAACTCATCCCGGAAATTTTCAGTTTAATGCATATTACCTGGGAGCTTTCAGCAAGTATATTCTTTCAGCATTTATTACAAATTATGGGCAAACGGGTGCTTTGCTATTAGTCGTTCTGATTGTGATAGGAGCAAGCTTATTTAAAAACGGTTTCATTTTCATGGCCAATAATAGTATGGCATTTATCAGGGCAAGCACTGTTCGGGATCTGCGAAGAAAGATGTTTGATAAAATTCTCAGGCTTCCTTTATCCTTTTTTACAGATGCACGAAAAGGCGATGTAATGACCAGAATATCAAATGATGTACAGGAGATAGAGGTATCTGTAATGGCTTCACTTACAATGATGTTCAGAGATCCTATGTATATCCTGATTTTTGTGATTTACTTGTTCATAAGCAGTTACGAGTTAACTCTTTTTGCCCTGATCCTTCTCCCTGTAAGTGGCTGGCTGATTGGCAGGGCAAGCCGTACTTTACGATCATCTTCACTTCTTGGTCAGCAATATCTCGGACGGCTTCTTTCTGTAGTGGAGGAGACTTTGACAGGCTTAAGGATTGTCAAGGGTTTCAACGCTGAAGAAAAGATGAAGGCACAATTTGCTGAGACGAATGAGAGATACGCAAAAGTATTTAAGAGGGTAACACGTAAAGCCTATCTTGCTTCTCCAATCAGTGAGTTTCTTGCAACCATAGTTGTTATGATGCTTATGTATGTTGGTGGAAACCTTGCCCTCCACGGTGCAGGTAATATGACTCCCGATAAGCTGATTGCCTTTCTGATAGTCTTTTCCCAAATAATTCAACCGGCAAAGAATATTACAACAGCCTACTTCAGCATTCAGAAAGGTATGGCTTCAATTGACAGGGTCGACCAGATACTTGATGCAGAAGAAAAGATAGTGGAAAAAGAAGATGCCATTCGTGTTACCGGATTCAATGATTCAATAGAATTTAAAGGGGTATGGTATGCCTATAACAACGAGTCTGTCCTGAAAGGTATCAATCTCATGATAAAAAAGGGCCAGACTGTTGCTATCGTTGGCAAATCAGGCGCCGGAAAATCAACTCTCGCCGATCTTCTTCCAAGGTTTATGGATGTCGACCAGGGAAGCATTTTAATCGATGGGGTAGATGTTCGCGATCTTAAGATCAGGGACCTCCGGTACCTCATGGGAATTGTAAGCCAGCATCCAATTCTGTTTAATACTTCATTCCGGGAGAACATTGCTTTTGGAGTTGAAACAGTAGAGATGGAAAATGTTGAAAGTGCCGCCCGAATAGCCAATGCACACGATTTCATCATGGAAACAGAACAAGGTTACGAAAGCAGCGTAGGGGAATCGGGTAATAAACTCAGCGGGGGACAGAGGCAAAGGATAAGCATTGCAAGGGCTATCATGGCAAATCCTCCGATACTTATCCTTGATGAAGCGACATCCGCGCTTGATACCGAATCGGAAAGGCTTGTTCAGGATGCAATACTCAAATTAATGAAAAACAGAACTTCAGTAGTGATTGCACACCGTCTTTCTACAATAAAACATGCTGATGTCATCGTAGTTCTTGATGAAGGCAGGATAGTTGAAACCGGTACTCATTCGGAACTTATGAAAAGGAAAAATGGATTTTATGCCAAATTACATAGTTTTCAGGCTATTTGATAATCAATCGCCAGTCATTAGAAATTAGGGGAAATCCCTGTACCCTTTGTCCGGGAACCGGAACTTGAAATATTACAATTTACACAAAACAAGGTAGTTATGAAAATTTATCTGCAAGGTGGGTTATTTTTTTAACTGATTAGTTACAAATTCTTATTTTTCTACAGGATAATTTTTAAGAATTAAAAAGAATTATTATATTTGTATCAGCACAGCACAGCACAGCACAGCTTATTTAAAACATAATATTTTTGAAATGGGGATGCCTGACCTGCATTTTAACAAAAGTTTCAGTACTACCAAGGTTAAACATCTGGTGGATGCCTTAAGTAATGCCATTAGCCAGGGTACATACAAAGCCGGTCAGGCACTTCCTTCCGTGAACCAGATCAGCAGAGAGTATAACCTTTCGCGTGATACGGTATTTAAAGCATACCAGGAGTTAAAATCATACGGAATCATTGATTCCACTCCCGCTAAATCGTACCACGTGGTAAACGCCATGAATAAAGTGCTGTTAATGCTTGATGTATATAGCCCTTTCAAAGATGTATTATATAATTCTTTCGTAAATAACCTGCCAAAGAACTATAAAGTCGACCTGTTTTTTCACTTTTATAATGAACGTCTATTTGAAACAGTCATTCATGACAGCCTGGGTCGCTATAATGGTTATGTGATCATGAATTTCAGCAATGAGTTTTTTCATGAGTCCTTACGTAAGATCGATCAAGACAGGCTATTGCTCCTCGATCTGGGTGATTTCGATAAAAACAGTTACTCTTATATTTGCCAGGATTTTGGGAAATCGGTTTATACCTGTCTGATGAACAACCTCAGTCGTATTAAAAAGTATCGTAAATTTATCTTGTTCCTTCCAGATGAATCAAAACATCCGAAAATACTGATCAATTATTTTAAAAAATTTGCTAAGGATCATAAACTGGATGCAGTGGTGACCGGAACACTTCAGGAATGCAAATTATGCAAGAATACTGCTTATTTGGTCATACAACAAAAGGACCTGATTGATTTAGTAAAGCGCTGTAAGACTGAAAAACTCCGGATTGGTCAGGATGTGGGGCTTATCGCTTATAACGATACTCCCATGTATGAAATAATAGAAAACGGTATTACAGTCATCTCCACTGATTTTGCTGCCATGGGACAAAAAGCGGCGGAATTTGTGAAAACACGGCAAAAAGTGTACGAAGTTATTCCGACACGAATGATCGTGCGCGGTTCACTATAATTTAAAACATATTTAATCACTTTATAAACATAATCAAATGAACAGATTAAGAGGTACATTACCAAAAGTGGGAATTCGCCCGGTCATTGACGGACGTCTTGGCGGAGTTCGTGAATCACTCGAAGATCAGACCATGGGCATGGCCAAACGGGTAGCTGCATTGCTGTCTGCTGAACTCCGTAATGCCGACGGAAGCCAGGTGGAATGTGTTATTGCCGATAAATGCATCGGCGGAGTTGCGGAAGCCGCTTTGGCAGCCGAAAAATTCGAACGTGAAGGCGTTGGTGTTTCCATCACCGTTACTCCCTGTTGGTGTTATGGCAGCGAAACCATCGACATGCACCCAAGTACACCGAAAGCCATCTGGGGCTTTAACGGTACTGAACGCCCGGGGGCCGTTTACCTGGCTGCCGCTTTGGCCGGACACAACCAAAAAGGATTACCGGCATTCAGCATTTATGGACACGATGTGCAGGATTCAACCGATACAAGCATTCCCTCGGATGTAAAAGAAAAGCTGCTCCGATTTACAAAAGCCGGACTAGCCGTGGCGACCATGCGCGGTAAATCCTATCTTTCCATAGGGTCAGTATCTATGGGTATTGCCGGATCTATAGTGGATGCAGATTTTTTCCAAACCTACCTGGGCATGCGCAATGAGTATGTAGATATGAGTGAAATTATCCGCCGGGTAAATGAAAATATTTTTGATAAAGATGAATTTGTCAAAGCCATGGCCTGGACCAAAGCCAATTGCAAAGAGGGCAGTGACCAAAATGTCCCTTCAGCGCGATTGAGCAGAACCAGGAAGGATGAAATCTGGGAATATGTAGTGAAAATGACTCTTATTATGCGTGATCTGATGATCGGAAATCCCAAACTCGTTAAAATGGGATTCGGTGAGGAAGCCCTCGGACACAATGCCCTAATCTCGGGATTCCAGGGACAACGGCAATGGACCGATCATATGCCAAACGGAGATTTTGCTGAAGCCATATTGAATTCTTCGTTCGACTGGAACGGTATACGCCAGGCTTTTGTTGTGGCCACCGAAAACGACTGTCTCAATGGTGTTGCCATGTTGTTTGGGCACCTGCTCACGAATACGGCCCAGGTGTTTGCTGACGTCCGCACTTACTGGAGCCCCGAAGCTGTGAAACGCGTCACTGGAAAAACCCTTACCGGAGTTGCAGCCCAGGGTATGATTCACCTTATTAATTCGGGATCGGCATCGCTCGATGGAAGCGGCCAAATGACCAAAGATGGCAAACCTGCCATGAAACCTTACTGGGAAATTTCTGAACTGGAAGTTAAAAAATGCCTTGATGCCACTACATGGTACCCTGCTTCGCAAGAATATTTCCGGGGTGGCGGTTATTCCTCCAACTTCCTTACTAAAGGTGGTATGCCGGTGACCATGTCGCGCATTAACCTGGTTAAGGGTTTGGGACCTGTTTTACAAATTGCCGAAGGTTGGACCGCGGAACTTCCAAAAGATGTGCACAAATTGCTGGACGACCGCACTGATAAAACCTGGCCTACTACCTGGTTCGTTCCCCGCATGAACGGGAAAGGACCTTTCAGCGATGTATACTCCGTAATGAATAACTGGGGAGCCAACCATGGAGCTTTCAGCTTTGGCCATATTGGCGCCGACCTGATCACCCTGGCTTCGATGCTGAGGATTCCCGTTTGCATGCATAACATTGAGGACAAGAACATATTCAGGCCCAGTGCATGGAGCGCTTTCGGCATTGATGCCGAAGGATCAGATTACCGCGCATGCCAGACATATAAAGCATTGTATAAATAGACTTATGCCTTAATAAAAATGATGAACCTATGATAAAGAATAAGCAACATTCATCCCTGGTCAGCCTCAACGGCATCAGCTATCTCATCCCTTTCATCCTGGTTACCAGCCTGTTCTTCCTCTGGGGTTTTGCGCACAGCCTGCTTGATGTGCTGAACAAACACTTTCAGGATATTTTAGGAATCACAAAATCCAAATCTGGTTTGGTGCAGGCAGCCCTCTATGGGGGATATGCCTTGATGGCCATTCCGGCGGGCTTTATCATGAACCGTTTTGGATACAAGCGCGGTATTATTTCCGGTTTACTGTTGTATTCCGTCGGGGCTTTTCTGTTTTGGCCGGCCACCTATGTGCAGACTTTTGAGTTTACCCTGCTGTGTTTGTTTGTAATAGCCTGTGGTCTGACCTTGCTTGAAACTGCTGCCAATCCGTATTCATCGGTGCTTGGTCCCCCGGAAAGGGCCGAGCAGCGGCTGACCTTTTCCCAGTCGTTCAACGGGCTGGGCTGGATCATTGGTCCCAGTATAGGCGGATTATTGATTTTCGGGGCTGCCGCTGAAGGTGAAACCAACAAATTTGCTTCCATGGCGGTGCCGTATATGATTATCGGAACACTGGTATTGCTGGTGGCCGTACTGTTCATGTTCACAAAGCTTCCGGACATTCATGAGGGAGAATATGACAGCCATGGTGAGAAAGGAAGATTTTTTGACCTGTTTAAATTCAGGCATTTCAAATTTGCCATGCTGGCGCAGTTTCTATACGTGGCAGCACAAACAGGTATCAACAGTTTCTTTATAAATTATGTAACGGAGTCAAAACCCGAAATACCCAATGAGAAGGCAGCTTACCTGCTTTCGCTGGGCTTCATCTTTTTTATGTCGGGCAGGTTTCTGGGCAGCCTGTTCATGAAATGGTTCAACCCGCACCGGATGCTCGCCCTGTATGCAACCATCAATGTTGTTGCCATGATATTTGTGGTTGCGGGACTGGGCTGGGCATCCATTATTGCAATTTATATTTGTTATTTCTGCATGTCGATCATGTTCCCTACCATTTTTGCTCTGGGCATAAAGAACCTGGGCGGGTTGACCAAAAAAGGATCCTCGCTGCTGGTGATGATGGTGGCAGGCGGCGCGATATGCCCGGCTTTCATGGGTTGGATAGCCGACACCTCCAGCATGGCAATAGGGTTTATTGTTCCCCTTATTTGTTTTGCATTTATTATGTTTTATGGATTGAACGGGTATAGATACAGGCAGCCGGTTTAAAGAGAGCAAAATTGCAAATTACTAATTAATAATTAATAATCCGTGCTATCGTAATCTCCAGCCTGGTCCATAAATTTATCCACTCTTGCCTTGTGCTTTTGATGTAAATCTTCGAAGACAACTTTTTGCTTTTCAATCGGCAAATCAGTCAAATCAGAATTACATGTTATCTCTATAACATAAGCATACTCTCCTACAGGATTTTTGGGTAGAGTTACGTTAAGTCCCTCCGTATTTATAGCCCATTTTAAATCTGTGCCACCTATAATACGTACTTTCGAAATATTGCCCGCCTCCCATGGCTGAAGAGATTTTAACATAAGCGAATTATCTTGTGGCCAATCAAGCATAATAACATACAACTTATTCTTATTGGTAGTAAACCTCACTCTGCTTTCTCCATACTCTTTCCATGGTCTGGTATTGTATATAGCTTCACCATTAAGTTTCAACCAACGACCAATATCACGGAGTCTCTTTTGCTGATTCTCCGGAATAGTGCCGTCAGATTTTGGCCCTACATTTAAAAGCAAGTTTCCATTTTTGCTTACGGTTTCTATCAATAGATGCACCAACTCGCAGGATGGTTTATACAAATCATTCTTATCCTCCATTGCCCAATAACCATAAGAACGACCTATGGTTGCGGGATTTTCCCACTTTGGTCCTATGGCAGGAAGTGAAAGGTTGTCTTTCTCACGGCATCCAACACCATCCGGCCAGTTTTGCGTTTTTCCTTTGTTGTTAAAATAGACTTGCTTACCCCACTCATTATTAGCCCTGCTTACATAATCTGCCAACATCTTTTTGCAATATTCCCTAAACATCTCTTCATCTTTCGGTGTTCCGGGGAAGTCATCCATCCAACAAAAGTCCGGTTGATACTTATCACACAACTCTTCCCAACGTGCCACATAGTCTTTCATATACTCATCCGACATCTCGAACGGTCCGTACAGACTCGCTGCTTTTGGCATCCTTTTTATCTCCTCCTGAATTGCCGGTAGCGGACCACCTCCTATATTTTTTGTTACATCAAAAAACGCGTAGTGCCTTTCGCGATGGTACGATACCCCAAATTTCATATTGTTATTTCTTGTAGCTACTGCAAGTTCGCCGATAACGTCTCTTTTAGGACCCATTTTTGCAGCGCTCCAGTCTGTGAGTTTACTATCCCACATCACAAATCCATCGTGGTGTTCACCAACAGGAATGACATAAGTTGCTCCTGCCTCCTTAAAAAGTTTTGCCCACTCGTCAGCATTAAACTTCTCCGCTTTGAACAGAGGAATCATGTCTTTATACCCGAAGTTGGGAATAGTATCTCCGAATTTTTTCTCTAAAAACGGATTATATTCATTTGGTGTCCTGTACATACCAGAGGGTAGGTGCTCTGAATAACCACCCTTTGATTGGGGCGGGATCCATGCCGGAACACTGTAAGCCCCCCAATGTATCATAATGCCAAATTTACCATCTTCAAACCATGCAGGTACAGGGACTTCTTTTAAGGATTCCCACGAAGCTTCAAATGATTTGGTTGCAGAAGCAGATTTATTTTTTTTAGTCGCTTTCCCCTCCTTATCTTTTTTAGCCGTTTTTGCTGTAGTCTGCTCTGTCTTTGCAGCTTTTTTTTCTTGGGTCTTTTTCTCTTGTGCATGTAGGGTAACACATCCAATAATCATTGTAATACTTAACATTATGACTAATTTTCTCATGGCAGTATGGGATATTCATAAAAATAAAACAGTTTCCACTTTAATATCATTTTACCGGGTTCAGACTGATTTCTTTGAAAGTAAAACCGATTTTATTTTCGGTAAAGCTTTTCTGAATCAGCGATAGGTCGTATGTACCGGGTTTGTCGAATTTGATTTTACCTCCGGAAGTATGAATTAGCTTCCAGTACTGACTGCGCTGGTTGTATTCCCTGCGTTCGTCGGTGATGGTTGTTTCCTGTTCCTGTCCGGCGCAACTTATTTTTACTTTCTGCCCACCTTGCCATACAGGTGTTCCATGCGATCCTGTTTCGGTGGTTACCAGATCAATTTGATAAGTTCCGGCCTTTTCAACTTTAAAATTCCAGGTCAGACTGATGGTTGCATCTCGCCAGTCGGCACCACCACCTCGTGCAGTAAACTTGAGTTCGGCAGGTTGGCCTTCTTTCTGAGCCACAGCAGATAATCCCGGTAACAAAATGCTTTTGTCGGCCTGTTGGCAAATGGCTGTTTCAACGCTGGCCGGCCCTTCAATTTCAACCACAACCACTGAAATAACTTTGTCGGGAGCCTGTTTGGGAAGTTCAATCTTTAAGCGGTGATGATCGTTTATTTTGTCAAACGTTTCTTTGAAAGGCAGCGCTTTTTGACCCTTGTCGGCTAGCAGATATACTTTTTTGACTTTGTTTTTTAGTCCTTCCAGATAAAATCCGGTGGTTGGCCAGTTTAAAATGCCGAGATAGAGTTTCCCGGGTTTCCGGGTGATATTTCCCCATTTGAATTCGATATTATACGGACTGGCTTTTGTGCCATAGATACATTCGTTGTTTATTTTCATCCAGTCGCCCACTTTGGCCAGAATATCAACCGATTCCTGAGGAATGAGTCCTTCTGAAGTTGGGCCAACATTCAAGAGGTAATTACCACCTTTGGCTGATATGTCGAAAAGCAAGCGGGTAAGCACTTCGGGTGATTTCCAGTTGTGATCGTTCTTTTTGAATCCCCAGGTATTGTTGAGGGTTGCGGGCACTTCCCAGTCGCCGGGGATGACTGTTGCCGGAATCACGTTGTCGCCGGTTGACATGTAGTCGGTTTCGACGCCACCGCCCAGCCTGCCGCTGATGATACATTCGGGTTGAAGTTTGCGCACCAGGTCCTTCAGGCTTTGAGCCTGTTCTTTAGAAATATCCAATGGTGTATCGAACCAAATCATTCCTACCGGGCCGTAGTTGGTGAGCAGTTCGGTCAGTTGCGGTTTTACTTTTTCGTCGAGGTATTTCTGAAAGTTTCGTTCTTTCGGGAAATCCCAGTCGTTGTCCAGTCCGTTGGGTTCGTGCCAGTCGCGTGACTGCGAATAATAGAAACACATTTTCATATTCTGTTTCTGACATTCTTCTGACAGCGCTTTGATCACGTCTTTGCCATAAGGAGTTGCATCCGCAATATTGTATTTCGATGCGTTCGATTTGAACATGGCAAACCCGTCGTGGTGTTTCGAGGTGATGGTAATGTATTTCATCCCGGCATTTTTGGCCGTGGCCACAAAAGCCCTGGCATCAAATTTTACAGGATTAAATTGTTTTGCCAGTTCTTCGTATTCAACAACCGGAATCTTTGCATTTTTCATTATCCATTCGCCAATCTGAGGATATTCCTTACCCTTCCATTCCCCTGCAGGGATGGCATATAAACCCCAGTGAATGAACATGCCGAAGCGGGCATCGCGCCACCACTGCATCCGTTCGTCCTGGGTGATGGTTTTTTGCGCAAAAAGTACCGGTCCAATGCTGATCAGCAGTGCAAAGAAGATGATTGATTTTTTCATGTTTTATGGTTTTAAAAATTTTAATTCAGGGTTTCTTATTCAATATTTTTAATGTTCCGATTTCTTAATGTTTTTAAGATCAACGCCTTTGAAATATTTTTTCAAAATATATTCCGGTTGTAAATTGTCGGGTATTTGTCTTAGCTTTTTATAGTCATATTCAAGCGGCAAAATAGTTTTCGGGTCCATTGTCGCTGTATCATTGGTTAATATGTACCATTCTTTCAGCAACGCCATCATTTCATCAACCCTGGGTTTATTTTCGGGAAGGGCAGCAAGGTTATCAATTTCCAGCGGATCTTGCTTCAGATTGAACAACTGCGTATAATTCCGCTGTGGATACCTGATTAATTTCCATTCATCGGTGCGTACTGCCCTGGCGGTATTTCGATAGACAGTATAAAGTGAACTGCGTATTTCTTTTTCTTTTCCCATGATAACGGGAACAAAGTCCTTCCCGTCAATACCATCAGGTGCAGGCAAACTGCACAGGTCCGCCAGGGTTGGAAAAATATCGTACAGGTAAACCAGTGCATCGCGGACTTCCTTCTTAGGGACTCCCGGTCCACTGATGATCAAGGGCACTTTCATACTGTGCTCATACAGGTCTTGCTTGCCTAACAACCCGTGACTTCCTATCGCCAGGCCATTGTCTGCAGCGTAAACGATGATTGTATTTTCAAATAAGCCTTCCTTTTTTAAGGTTTCAATAATATCGCCTATCCGGTTGTCAAGATGACTTATCAGGGCATAGTAGTCGGACAGTGATTCTTGTATAATCTCCGGGGTTCGCGGCCATGGCGCAAGTGTTTCATCCCTGATGTTTAAATCATCGAATTCAAATGGATGTAGAGCTTTAAAGTTTCCCGGTAATGGAATTGATCCATCGGGATACATTCCGATGTAATCTTCGCGTGGTGAACGCGGATCATGAGGGGCAGTAAAAGCGACGTAACAAAAAAATGGTTTTTCACGTGTTCCTCTTGCATAACTATTAAGATAGCCAATGGCTGCATCGGCAAACAAATCGGTGGAAAACCCTTTTATTACCGGTTCGCTTAGTTTCCGGCCAGGCCCCAGGTTTTGGCATGGGACCTGATAATGATCGGCCATGCCCTTTAGGAATACATTTTCACCTTTCTGAAAAGAAGCCTCAAAAGTTTTTGCGCTATTGTGCCATTTCCCGGTTCCGAAAGTTTCGTAACCATTTTCGGCAAAATGCATCGGCATCGTATGAACCCCATCAAGATGATCATACACATGAAAAAGGTTTTTCCCGCTCATCAGCATGGCCCGGCTGGGAGCACAAATGGCCCCATGATGACCTCCCATGACATAATTGTTGGTGAACCGGACACCATTTTCCGCCAACTTATCAATATTTGGTGTTCTGATGTAGGTGTTTCCTGCACATCCGATAGCATCGGCCCGCTGGTCGTCAGCAAAAAGAAATAATACATTGGGTTTAGTGTTGCAACTCACGTATGTTCCGCATAGCATAAGGGCAGACAGTGGAAATACCAAATGTTTCATTTCCTATTCATTTTTTTAATTATTTAAAATCATTTACAACTAATAATAATGAAAAGAGTATTTACAATTTTAGCAGCAGTACTATTAACTGCAAGCGGGACCTACGCCGCCCGACAGCAGGCTGCGACATTCTCGTCGGGTACACCGCGCACCGCTATTCCACTATCAGCTTCCTATTCGCCAAATACTTATCAATAAGCAGGTTTATCAGATACATCCCTTTTGGCTGCCCACTCAGATCGATCTGGCTCGAAAAATGAACCGTTGTCTTTTCGAACTTAATTCTAAGTATATTTTTCCCTTCCCGCGTAAGTATATTAATGAGTAAATCTCCGAACATCTGGTTATCCATCTCAATTGTAAAGAGTCCCTGGGTGGGGTTGGGAAAGATATTCAGACTGGCAATAGTATCGGCATCCTCAATACCGGTAACGCCGCACCCTGGCCAAGTGACACCAAGATAAGCCGATTTCTGCTTAGCCCCGCCGGGTGCCCATTTACTAATATCGCCGGATGTTGCCTTGATAGTCCATGAATCTCCGGTCTCTTTAATGATTGAAGTCAGACGTATGTCCATTTCTTCAGCAAGAGATTTTGATGACGGGTCATCAATCAGGTTTATCATCTGCAACGGATCATTCTTCATATCAAAGAGCAGCCATGGTTTGTCGACCACCCTTGCATACATGTAATCGCCGGTGCGTATGGCCCGCCAGCCCGGCCATGGCACATAGGCATAATGCATTGCCATGTAAACATAGTCGCGGGGAGCATAGGCTTTTCCGGTGACAAGCCCGGAAAAATCGAGTCCATCCAGCCCGACGGGACTCGCTACCCCGGCAAGCCCGGCAATCGTCGGATACATATCCGGGGTTCCTATAGGATCGCTGATTACCGTGTTCGGTATTATTGCTTTTGGGTACCGAATCAGCAAAGGAACGCGTGTGCTTTCCTCGTGAGGCCAGCGCTTGTTCTTGTAGCCGTGCGAACCGATCATGTCGCCATGATCCGAGGAAAACACCACGATGGTGTCGTCAGCAACGCCTGCCGTTTCCAACGCAGAAAGTATGCGGCCAAATTCGGTGTCGATTTCTTCAATCATGCCGTAGTAATCCGGCAGACTATTCAGGGCAAAATCGTGGGGATCGCCGTTTGGCACATTCGGAGGAATTGCCGGCGAATTGAAGTGACTTGCATAACC
>JAPLEB010000136.1 GCA_026391555.1 Bacteroidia bacterium
TCGTTCAATATTTGATAATAACTCAGGAGCAATCGCCATAATTGAACCAGATACAACCATATCAATGGTAAATGAAGAATTTTGTAGAAGGAGTGGCTACATGAAGCAAGAAGTTATTGGAATGAGTTGGACACAACTACTACCACCCAAAGACCTTGAACGATTAAAAGAATTTAACCGAAGGAGACTGATAAATCCAAATGATGCCCCTGATAAATATGATTTTTCGTTCTATAATAAAAATGGTGAAATACGGCAAGTATTAGGGTCTTTCGCCATGTTAAGCAATCGGAAAATGATAGCATCATTTGTTGACATCACAGAGCGTAAACAAGCAGAAGAAGCACTGAAAGAGAGCGAAGAGAAGTATTCCAAGGCTTTCCAGACATCACCTTATGCAATCACTTTAACGAATGTGGAAGATGGAAAATTTATTGAAGTCAACGATGCCTATACCTCGATTACGGGTTACACCAGAGAAGAGGCAATCAACAGTTCATCGGTTGGACTTAAAGTGTGGGCAGATATTGAAGACAGAAAGCGGGTAGTTTCATCTCTTCTTGAAGGCAGGAATATAGCAGATAAGGAGTTTTTATTCAGGAATAAGAATGGGGAAATTATTACGGGTTTGTTCTCTGCCGATATCATTCACTTAAATGGCAAACCCTACATTCTATCCAGTATCAACGATATCACCGCACGCAAGCGTGCAGAAGAGGTATTGATACACCACAATAATGCCATTACAATACTCAATCGATTTGCTATAGAATTGTCAAATTTGACATCGGATGTTAATCTCGAAGCATTAATTGCTAATCAGGTCAAAGAATTCGCCTGTGCTGAGGCGGCAATATTCTCTGAATACGACTCTTCAACCAGAACAACCACCACCAAACATATTATAATGGAGTCTGGACTACTCAAAAAAGTCGTTGGTCTCCTGACTTCCGCACGGGGACACCCAAATTAGAGTTCAAATAATTGCTTAAGCATCATTTGTTCTTCGTTCAAGATAAGAGTTTGTTCCACAAGCTCTTTGTTAAGTGGAGTTTCCGCTCTTATTGAGTAAATTGTTTTTGCTATATCGATAGCTTTTTCAGGACTTAGGCTCGCTCCCTTTTCTTTGAGTTGGCGTTCAAGCTCTTTATAAACTTTGTAAGCGACAAATGCAATACATATATGTGCTTCTATTCTGGGTTGTAATCTGTGATATATCGGTCTTAGTTTTAAATCATTTTTTGATATCCTAAATGCCTTTTCAATCTTCCACAAATGATTGTAGCTCTCTATGATTTCATCTTTTGAAAGAACGGTATTCGTTAAATAACCTTTCAACCCGTCCCATTTGCCATCGGCCTCAAATTTTTCTCTGTCAATTGAAATGTTTATTTCACCATCCAGTTTTAAATATTTGTTATATCCCCTGTTGTTAATACTTGCTTTGGTAAGCCTACCTGCCCTGATTTGTTTTTCAAGTTTTCTCAGTCCCTTCTCTCTGTTAGCCTTATCTTTCTTTGCCCGGGTATCGGAGTAGCTTATCACAAGCTTGGTAGATGTGTCTTTGGTTAGCACATGACTTTCTCCGTTTTTGAGGTTTAAACTAAGTATTTTCTTCTTGAGATACCGGCTTTCGTTTCTAATTCTAGCCCCAAGGATAAACTCATATTCCCTAGCCTGAAGATCAATTATATTAGCATTTGAAAGAAGTCCGGAATCAGCTATTACAACTAATTTCTCAAGGTTGTACTTTATTCTAAATGCGTCAATAATCGGCAACATGGTATGACCTTCAAATTTGTTGCCTTCAAAAATTTCATATGCAAGTGGGTAACCATCAATACTGACCAGCAAACCCAAAACAATTTGTGGATTTTGATGCTTGCCCTCTTTCGAGAAACCAGTTCTACGAAGGTCGTCCTCATTGTCTATTTCAAAATATAATGTAGTTACATCGTAGAAAACTATGCTGATTCTGCCTCCAAGTATGTTCAAAGTATGTTGATAGCTTATTCTTTGAACTATTTCTTTCTGAGTATTGTAAAGCTTATCCAGATAACGATAAACCGCATCCTCTTCAATTTGTACAGAATGATATTTTTTCAAATAGTCAACCGTTCTAAGCTTGCTAACAGGAAAACATAATCTCGCAAGAACTAACTGCCGAAATAGATCATCCTCGATCTGATTAAACCCAATCTGGTTGAAAATCTTTCCTAACAATAGATCGGTACCAATGACCGTAACCTGTTTGATGCCTGAAATAAATCTGGAAAACAATTGCTTCTCATCTTGAAAATCAATCTCAAACTGTCCCTGATACTCCCTGATCCATTGCTGCCCCTGTTGAAAAAGCTGCTCAACTTCCAAAGAATTTGATGAGCTTCCAATAGTTTTGATGAGTTTGTATTTACCAGAGCTCTTGTCTATAACTTGAATGCTTATAACTCCACTCTTATTCTTCTTTTTCCTGACAAACATGAAACAAAGATAATCCCAAAAACACCCGGGACACCCTAAACACCAAAAAAACCTTTATAACACACTCATTATCAGGATCTGAAATTTAGAGCAGAAAAAAGTGCGGAAGTCAGGAAAAAGTCGTTGGTCTGCTTGGCAAACAAATGCAGAACATCCACTCTGTTGTCAGCGATGAGATGTATCGGGAGATGACCACCGAAATGATTGGGATTAAGAAAACCTTATATGAGGCGAGTCTTGGAGCAATTCCTCGTTCAGTGGGAGCAGCAATACAGGCTTTGCTTAATGTTGACCGAATCATCGGAATTGCATACATCGTTGAAGGGAAACTTTACGCTACATCCCTGCTCGCAATGAAGAAGGGTCAACTTGACCCGCCCAAGGAAATATTCGAGAACTTCGTTCACTTGGCTGCTTCGTCATTAAGACGCAAGCGTGCTGAATTAGAACTAATTAAAGCCAAAGAAAAAGCAGAAGAAAGCGACCGACTGAAATCCGCCTTCCTTTCCAATATGAGCCATGAAATCAGGACACCAATGAACGGCATTCTTGGTTTTACCGAACTATTGAAAGAACCGAATTTATCAAGTAAGGAGCAACAAGATTATACTAATATCATCAATCAAAGTGCCACACGCATGCTCAATACCATCAACGATATTGTTGATATGTCTAAAATAGAATCGGGACTTATGAACCTTGATATAAAAGAAACAAATCTTAACGAGAAAATCGAATTCATTTATAAGTTCTTCAAACCAGAGATTGAAAGGAAAGGGATGAAGTTTTTATTTAAAAACGGTTTGCCGTCAAAAGAAGCCATCATTAAAACAGACAATGAAAAAGTCTATACAATACTGGCTAACCTTGTTAAAAATGCTATTAAGTTCACAAATGAAGGCTCAATTGAATTTGGGTATGAGAAAAAGGATGAATACCTTGAGTTCTTTGTGAAAGATACAGGGACTGGCATTTCAGAAACACAGAAGGAAATAATTTTTGAAAGATTCATGCAAGGTAGTGATTCGTTAACCCGAAAATATGAAGGCAGTGGTTTGGGTTTATCAATATCTAAATCTTATGTTGAATTGCTTGACGGCAAGATATGGGTAGAAAGCGAAAAAGGAAAAGGGTCAATATTTTATTTTACGATTCCTTACAATGCTGTATCGGAAGAAACACACACAATCGAAAATGCTGTTTCTGTAGAGCAAAAAGAAGTTCAGTTAAGAAAACTGAAAATACTAATTGCCGAAGACGATGAAGTATCGAGAATTATCCTTGTTAAAATGATTGGAATATTCGGTAAGGAAATTTTACATGCAAAAACAGGAGTTGAAGCAGTCGTGGCTTGCCGCAATAATCCTGACATTGATTTGATTCTGATGGACATTAAGATGCCAGATATGGATGGGCATGAAGCCACCAGACAAATCCGTCAACTTAACACAGATGTAATTATCATTGCACAAACAGCCTATGGATTTTCAAGTGAGAGAGAAAAGGCAATAGAAGCGGGATGCAACGATTATATTTCAAAACCAATTGAAAAGACCTTATTGTTAGAGTTAATCAAAAAACATTTTAATTAAAATGAACAAGACAATTGTCTTAGATTCGTTTAGGGCATCTCTAAAACCCCATTGTTGATATAATCATTTGAATGTTAATAACATAACTATAATATAATAGATATATTTGCTTAGTTTTACAGTATAAATATAAGCAAAATGAAAAACATTAATCCCCTTGGGCTATTTGACGATCATTTTTTATTGGAAGCTCTCAGTAAACTCGGTGATCCACTACAAAAATTGAATCCCCGCGAGCGCATTGGCTTCGCCGAGCTCGTAAACTCGGTTCTCCGTTGCTTGCTGCGGAGTCAGCGAGCATTAAGAAATTACCTTAGGGGATCGAAGATTCTTCGTAGCTTGCTGCGAAGAGCTTCAATTCTTGACTATTCTTTGCCGAACCAATATGCTTAAATACCACTCGCTTGCGATTTCTGTAGTAAACCACTTGCACTCCCCTTCATAAAAATGACATGTCATTCCGAAAGAATCCACCGCAAACAAATCTCAAGCCATAGGGAAATACCAGCTTAAGGTGGATGAATGAGGAATCTCCTGCTCCAGAAACAGTCCATCTGAAAAATGTTTTCATTAGTAGTAATGATGCGCAGCGAAAAGAGGAACAGAGTCCCGCTCCTGCGCGATGAGCTCATCGAAGGTAATCTCACCACGCATAGAAAAATCAAAGAGCTTATCTACATGAATTCGGATACACATTAAAATTTATATGCGTTGACCCTGATTATGAGGTACCTGTTTATTAGTATTTCTTTTTTAATTCTTATATCGTGCAAAAAAATAATCAACCAGGATACAGATACTTCCATCTATATTTCAGATGATATTATTATTAATGACAGGGTTAAGATAAGAGATACTATTTTTAATTATAATACTTATGAAAAATTCATAATAGAACTGGTTAATTCAAACCGGTTTATTTTTGTTCCGCTTAACGAATTTGAACAGACTTATTCTTCTGAAAAAATTGTTATCGCGATGCGGCATGATATAGATTATAATATAGCCTCAGCAGTAAGATTCGCGAGGCGGGAATATAAAATTGACGTTAGGGCCACCTATTATTTTTTAAATACTGCAGACTATTATAGTAGTACGAAAAGTTTCTCTGTCATCAGAAATCCTTCAGTTTTAACTTATATGAAGAAACTTCAGAACGAATACAACCATGAAATAGGATGGCACAACGATCTTGTTACTTTACAGGTAGTTTATAATATAGATGTAAAAAAATATTTAACCGGTGAATTAGCCTGGTTACGCATGAATGGAATTAAAATTGATGGCACTGTATACCATGGATCTGAGTACTGTTATACATACAATTATTTGAATTCTTATCTTTGGGAAGGCGCCGGACTGAATACAAATTTCCCGAATTATGATTCAGTTTTGGTTGATGGCATTTATAAAAGAATCAATAAGTTTAAGTTGTCCGATTTTGAATTTAAGTACGAAGCCGGTCTGTTAAACTGCAATTATTTTTTTGCAGATGTTTTCTTTTTTGATAATAAACGCTGGAATATGGGAATGTTTGATTGGAATTCCCTGAAACCCGGTGACCGGGTTATAGTTCTTACTCATCCTGCACTTTGGGATTAAAACTTTTGAGTTCCTGAGTTTTTAAGATCAATGAATCAGTCGCGGAGTAAATATGATCTCAAAATGATTGAGATAAATATTATTGTTTTAACAATTTTATTATATCTCTTTAGGGCCACTGTTCCTTTATTAAAATTCCCATTTATTCTATTATTATTCGGTTTAATACTTTATTCTGCCATAAAATATAGAATTCAGATCCTGTCAACTTTTAAAGAATTTTTTCGTAATTTTTATTTATCAATTTTCCTTGCAGTAATTCTTATTGTTTCTTTTTTTCTTTCACATAAACTATACCTGGTTGTCTTTAAAGACATTTTTAACGCGATAATATTAATATCCCTGTTCTTTTTAATGGCGCTATTTATTACATCAAAGCGTGATCTGAATTTGTTCTTTAAATGCCTTATCCGTTTGATTATCTTTTTTGCGCTATTAATTTCTGTCATGCTTTTGTGTAATCTCCTGAATATTATACCGGTTAATGACAGCCTTTCTTCAGATAAATTTGCCTGGAACTCAATAACCGGTTCTTTAACTGCAGATTATAATTTTGCTTTATTACCTGTTTTTTTTGGCATGATTGCCATATTATTTTATCTAAATGAGCCATTTTCCTTAATAAAAAAGGGTATTCTTAACCTGGTCCTGATCATTTATTCAACAACAATTTTATTTTCCGGATCCAGAAGGGGATTGATTACTTTCTCATGTATAATTCTTATTCTACTGGTTATACAATTGTTTGCATATATCAGGAAGGACAGCTCTCTGAAAAAGATTTTATCCGGTTATTTATGCTTTATTTTATCTGTAATTCTACTGACAATATTTTCATGGAGTTTTGCTTTTCATGGTTCGTCTTCATTTAAGAACCGGGCCCTTGAATTTATCGGTTCAAAGAATATTCTTTTGACAAAAAGGAAATTAGCTCTTGTAGTTTATAGGTACTCATCAAGTATTAACAGCCATATTTTATACAAAGATATTTATGAAAAAATTTGGTTACCCGGTTTTGACAAGGCTTTGAACAGGGATAGGGATATTGGATGGGATATCAGGATTAATAAAACTATATACCCGTTGAAGGGTACAAATGTTGAGATAGTTCCTCACGGGTCAGCAGGATACTTGATGGATAGTACATATAACGCGTATTCCAGTGACGGCAACGCTTACTCTTATACACTGATTGGTGCGGATAATGTAGAACATGGTGATAGTGTCCTTGCATCGGTATACTGTTACGTTTCCAAAGATTTTAATGGTGGTGGGGTGAAAATTATCACGGAAGGCGCCACTTATGGAAATACCGTTACTGAATATAATGTAATTGATTCATTATATGGTACCGGGCATTCCGTAAAAAATATTTTCAATAATTTCAACGATAAAAATGATTCTCTTATCTCTTTGCATAAAACAAATTCAAAATTTAACGGGATATCTGAATCATCAGTTGGTGATATAGCATCTGAAACCAAAATGGATGATCCTAAAGAAAAATTTCTGAATCAAGGAAAGAACCTTTTTAGCAATGGTGATTTTAAGGACAGTACTCTTTATTGGTTTCCGGGCGCAGATTCAACAAAACATGAAATTATTGAAACGCCTTTTGGCAATGGGATCAGGGTTTCGAGAACCAATGGTGATGGAGCATCCTGGTCATTATTGTATACCGGAAGACCCATAATTTATTATGCTGATCATAGTTACAGATTCAAATTTAATTTTAAAGTTGAAAAGGGAACTGCCAAACCATTCAATATAGGGTGGTGGGTCAATGAACCGAACAAAGGTTTTAAAACTTATGCATTGCCCTTGACAATCAAAAATATTAAAGATGGATGGAAAGAGGCAACTTGTTCATATAAATTCAAAGAAACGCATTTAAATTTACTCACTTTTTTAAATTCATTACAAGATAATTCCATTGTCGATATTGCTAATGTTGAGCTTGTAGATTTGAATAGCATCGATTCACTTCCATTGTTTGTAGATCAATTCGAAGAAATAAATAAAAATAATAAGGGCGTTTGGCAAAAACTCATTCTAAAAGTTAAATGTAATAAAGGCTCAGCTCCTTTTTACTTGTGTTTTTCTAAAATTGGAGTAACAGATTTTTCTTATTTAAAGGGATACGTAATTTTTGCTTACCCGGAATATAAAGTAATCAGAAACAAAGATAGTGGCAAATCTTTAATAAATCTTCCTTCAAAAAGCAGAACCAGCGATTCATTTAACAGTGAATGTGTTCCAATTTACCGGCAAAATTTAATTGCGAATTCTTCTAATACTTTTCAATACAGGACCGGTTTGTTCACATCAGGTATCCCCCTTATTTCTACCCTGTTTTCATCTGGAACTGATAAGGATCCGGTGCGGAAATTGGCATCAGGGATTATTTCCGAAGACACAACATATTTTGGTTATAAGAATGAATTAATTATTAATAAAATTTCGAATAAATTTATTGGTCCCCGCGTAATGCATTGGCAGTTTGCATGGCAAATATTTTCAAAAGAGTTCAACTGGAGACAAAAGGCATTTGGAGGTGGATTCAACTTTCTAAACTGGTTCGGCTTTTATTTCCTGAAAAATAAATCATCAAGTGATTATCCGCATAATCCTTTTCTTTCGGTTTTGTTATACTCAGGGTTATTTGGTCTGATAATATATTTAATTTTTATGTACAAGGTATTTTATTATTACATTAAGTATTTTCGGGAATACCTGATCTTGTCGATCTTATTCCTGGTTACTTTCTTTTTCTCAATTTTCAGTGGATGTGGTCCATTTGATCCTCCAATAATGGGCTTCTTCATGCTACTTCCATTTTTTATCCATTATGTTCACCAAAAACCTGAAAAGATTTAGAATGTGAATTTGTTTCACCAAGTTTTTTGGGTGTTGAAAAAGTCAGCTTTTTTAGTTTTACCCCTATCCCGATAGCTATCGGGACCCCCAGGGGGGACTTATTGATATACTGGAAGTTAAGAAGCCCCCCTTGGGGGGTTGGGGGTTAAGACTTGACTTTTTAAACAGCCCCCAGGATGGGGGTTATTAAAAATAATAATAACCAGCAAATAGAGTTAAAAACAAATTGTTGAAATTGGAGGACTAATAGCATTTTTGAAACCATGAATGTTCTCTTTTTGATGATAGCTTATCCTGATGTTAGCGGGAATTCTTCCATGTACACAGATTTGACCCTGGAGTTTGCTTCAAAGGGTTATAATGTATTTGTGGCTGTTGCAAATGGTTCGGATAAAACATCTTTAAATATTGAAGGCGGTTTAAAAGTACTGAGAGTAAAAACATTGGAATTATTTAATACTTCATTTATTAAAAAGGGATTAGCAAATATCTTGTTGCCATATCAGGTTACAAAAGGAATAGAGAAATATTTGAGAGGTGTCCACTTTGATGCAGTTATTGTTTCTACTCCGCCTATTACCTATTTGAGCACTGTCGCCAGGCTTAAAAAGAAATTTAGGTCAAAGGTTTATCTGATCCTTAGAGATATATTCCCTCAGAATGCCAAAGATTTGGGTATAATAAACAGCTCAATCCTGTTTAAATATTTTCGCGGAAAAGAAAAGAAGCTTTATTCAATTTCCGATTTTATTGGCTGTATGTCGCCGGGCAATATAGCATATTTAATTGAGCACGATCCAGGGATTGCCAAAAGTAAATTTCATCTGTTGCCGAACTGGAAAACTGTAATGGAATACAGGCAACCTGATCTGAACTTAAAAAGACAGTTTGGTTTAGAGAATAAGTTTATTGCATTATATGGAGGTAATTTTGGCAAACCGCAACAGATTGATGATATCTTAGATTTTGCTAAGGAAATGATTCATTTTAAGGATGTCGTTTTCTTATTTGTTGGGGATGGATATGAAAAGCGCAGAATAATTGAATTAGTAGCAAAGAAGGAGCTTTTTAATGTTTTAATTATAAATTCATTACCACGCGATCAGTACCAGGAATTAGTAAAGATTTGTGATATTGGTCTGGTTAATTTAAGTGATAAATTCACCATTCCAAATATTCCGTCCAGAACCTTATCTTACTGGGAGGCAAAAATTCCAATATTAGCAGCAATTGATAAAAATACAGATTTCTGTACTATATTGGAACAATCAGGAAGTGGCTTATGGAGTATCACAGGGGATTTGAATTCTTATAAGCAAAATTTTGAGAAATTATACTTCAATAAAGAATTAAGAATATCAATGGGAGAGAAAGGTTATAAATATCTTAAGGAAAACTGTACAACAGAAAATGCGTTTTCGATTATTCATGAAAAGTTAAATTCTTAAAACTAACAGTGTTAATAGTTTTGAAGACAGAAGTCCGGCTTCCGGCTTCCCTTACAAATTCATAACTTTTGTATTTTATGTATCAACTTTTCTTTAAACCAATTATCGATTTTACGATCTCTTTCTTAATGGTACTGATCTTATTCCCAATTATCATGACAGTTTGGCTGTTGGTCTTTTTTAAACTTGGGACCCCTGTATTGTTCAGTCAGCCCCGACCTGGTAAAAATGAAAAGATATTTACATTATATAAGTTCCGGACAATGACTGAACAGCATGACTTTAATGGAGAATTATTTCCGGATATCGATCGAATTACAAAGTTTGGTATGTTTCTAAGAAAGACAAGCTTAGATGAACTGCCTCAACTTTTTAATGTAATAAAGGGAGATTTAAGTCTTGTTGGTCCCCGGCCACTTCTGGTCGAATACCTGCCTTTGTATAATGAGGAACAAAGGAAAAGACACCAGGTCAAACCCGGTATTACCGGCTGGGCCCAGGTTAACGGAAGAAATGCACTTACATGGAAAGAAAAGTTCAAACTTGATCTGTTTTATGTAGAGAATCAGTCATTCGTGCTTGATTTAAAGATTTTATTCAAAACAACCATTAATGTTTTCAAAGGTTCTGATATTTATAATAGCAGCGGCTTAACAATGGATAAATTTACGGGCGCTAATTGATTTTTTTCGCACCCTTTTGGGTAAGGGGCAAACGAAAAAAATCAGTTAATGGATGTCATATTATATTTTAAATGAATATTCTGATTACTTCAGCCGGAAGAAGGGTTTCTCTTGTAAGGGCTTTTAAAAATGAGCTTGTTAAATTTTTTCCAAAAGGGAGAATTTTTACTGCTGATATGAAACCCGAATTATCGTCTGCATGCAGTGTTTCTGATGGATATTTTTCTGTAGTCAGAGTTACGGACCCTGCATATAGTGAAAAACTTATTGAAATCTGTCTGGCAAATAATATTAAATTGATTGTCCCTACTATTGATACTGAACTGATTCCCCTTGCAGAGAATGTAGAACTTTTTCTTAATAATGGGATACAGCCGGTTATTTCATCTGTTGAAATTGTCAGAATTTGCCGGGATAAGAGGAAACTGTTTAGTTTTTTTGACTCAATTGGTTTCCCAAGGACAAGAGAAATTGATTTTACAAATCCTGAATTCCCGATATTCGCCAAACCGGTTGATGGTAGCAGCAGTATAGGGACCCGGATTATTACCGAAAATTCTCATTTACCGGGAGATGCATCTGAGGATAAGAAGATGGTATTTCTAAAATTTCTCAGCCCCCTCGATTATACTGAATTCACTATTGACCTCTACTTTGATAAGAATAGTTGGCTTAAATGTGCAGTTCCCAGGGAACGCCTCGAAGTGCGAAGCGGTGAGGTTACGAAAGCTGTTACAAGAAAGGATGATCTTTACAAAAAAATTCGTTCAGCATTTTCTTATTGTAATGGTTTTGTTGGTTGCATAACTTTGCAGGTTTTCCGGCACAGGAATTCAAATGAAATAATTGGTATTGAAATAAATCCCAGATTTGGTGGAGGTTATCCGTTATCTTATCTTGCAGGGGCTGATTATCCTGAGTATCTTATCAGGGAATATCTTCTGAATGAGAATATTCAGTTTTTTGATAATTGGACAAGCGATATGCTTATGTTACGTTATGACGATGAAATAATTGTTTATGATTATAAAGGCTGATTCCGGAACATTTTTTGTTTTTGATTTGGATGATACTTTATATTCTGAGATCGATTTCTTAAAATCGGCTTATAAATCAATAGCCTTTGAAATTGAGCCAAAATCTCATGTCCTGTTATTTAAAGATATGTTCGAAGTATTCAAATCAGGAGGTAACACTTTTGAATATTTAATGGGAAGAATTCCTGATAGAAAGATCACTATGGAAAATCTATTATCTTTATACCGGGATCATTTCCCGAAAATTTTTTTAAAAGCAGGTGTATTGGAAATATTAATAAAGATAAAAAACAAGAAGGGGAAAATTGGCATAATCACAAATGGGAGAAGTATAACTCAAAGAAATAAACTTAAAGCTCTTGGATTAGAGCAGTTTATTGATGAGACAATTATATCTGAGGAATTTGGTCATGAAAAACCAGACGAATCTGTTTATAAATATTTCCTTGATAAGTACCCGGGAGAACAATTTTATTTTTTTGGTGATAACATAAATAACGACTTTGTTTCTCCTAAAAAACTTGCATGGTGTTGTATTGGAGTATTGGATAAAAAAAATATTCATAAAAAACTTTTATCTGGATTTTCTATTGGATATTTACCACATTGTTTTATTAATAAGTTTACAGAAATTAAAATTATTTAATATATGAAACCAAAAATATGGCTCTCATCTCCACACATGACAGGTGAAGAGATGAAATATATAAATGAGGCATTTTCAACTAACTGGGTAGCTCCTTTGGGCCCTAATGTTGATAAATTTGAGAAAAATCTGGCCAATTATCTGTCAGTAAAAGGTGGCGCTGCCCTTTCTTCCGGAACTGCTGCCATACATCTTGCCCTTATAGTCCTGGGTGTTAAACAGGGAGATGAGGTTATATGTTCTTCATTCACTTTTGCAGCTTCAGCCAATCCAATTGTCTACCTGGGTGCAACACCTGTTTTTGTTGACAGTGAGCCTGAAACATGGAACATGGATCCTGTTCTGTTGGAAGAGGCTATTAAAGATAGAACTAAGTCCGGTAAAAAACCAAAGGCAATAATTGTTGTACATCTTTATGGGATGCCTGCAAAAATTATTGAAATTAAAGCTATTGCATCAAAATATTCTGTTCCACTTATTGAAGATGCTGCAGAAGCTATTGGTAGTGAATACAATAATAAAAAATGTGGATCTTTTGGGGATATCAGCATTCTTTCATTTAATGGTAACAAAATTATTACTACCTCCGGTGGTGGGGCACTTTTATCAGACAATATGGAATATGTTGATCATGCCCGCTTTTTATCCACTCAGGCAGCCGATAAAGCAATTCATTATCAACATTCTCAGATTGGTTATAATTACCGGATGAGCAATGTTCTTGCAGGAATTGGTTTAGGTCAGCTTGAAGTAATAGGCGAACGTGTGGCCAGCAGACGAAAAGTCTTTTCCAGGTACTTTGACACGCTATCTGAAATTGAGGGTATTAAATTCAATGTGGAACCTGATAATAATTACAAATCAAACAGATGGCTCACAACAATTGTTATTGATTCGGATCTTACCGATGGAACAACCCGGGAGGATATTCGATTAGGACTGGAAAAAGAAAATATTGAATCACGCCCACTTTGGAAGCCTTTACATATTCAACCTGTTTTTTTATCGTGTCCATCCTATATAAATGATGTTTCATATAACCTTTTCGTAAATGGTTTATGCCTCCCTTCCGGTAGCAACTTATCAGATAATGATTTGAACAGAGTAATTGAGTGCATTTTTGCAATGCTAAAAAAATAGGTTTATAATATTCGTCGCATTGGTATGGCTCATTTAATAAACTTAACCACTTTCACTGACCTTAGAGGAAACCTGACTGTTATCGAAAAGGTTATTCCATTTACAATTAATAGAGTTTTCTATATTTATGGCGTTGATAATTCAAAACGTGGTTTTCACAGGCATAAAAAAACAATTCAGGCTGCAATTGTGCTTCAGGGTAAGTGTAGAATAATAAGCCAGGCCGGACCTGCACTTCCTGTTGAAGAATTCAATATGGACTTCCCATCTAAATGCTTAATAATTAATCCGGAAGACTATCATTGGATGGATAACTTTTCAAAAGATTGTATTCTTATGGTCTTTGCCTCTGAATTTTTTGATGTTGATGATTATATCTTCGAACCTTATGTATAGAGAAATATTTTATGAAAACCTTTACAAATCAAATCTTGAGTTTTTTAATGATTATAAAAAGGAATTCTCAAAGGTTCTGGATTCCGGCTGGTTCATCCTTGGGAATAATGTTAAGAAATTCGAAGAGGAATTTTCGGACTATTGCGGGTCAAAGTATTGTGCAGGGTTGGCTTCAGGACTCGATGCACTGTCAATTGCTTTGCAAATTTTAAATTTTCAGAAAGGGAGCGAGATTATTGTTCCCTCAAATACCTATATAGCAACAGTACTCTCAATAATTAACAATGGATTAATACCGGTTTTAGTTGAACCGGATATAAAAACTTATAATATTGATACGGCAAAAATTGAAGAGAAGATTACTCTTAAAACGAAAGCTATTATGGTGGTCCATCTTTATGGAAAATGTTGCGAGATGGATAAAATCATGGAAATTGCCAGAGCTAAAAATCTTAAAGTAATTGAAGATTGTGCTCAGGCCCATGGAGCTTCATTCGACGGGAAAAAAGCAGGAACATTTGGTGAATTTGGCGCTTATAGTTTCTATCCGACAAAAAACCTTGGTGCCCTGGGGGATGCGGGAGCGCTCATTACCGATTCAGAAGGATTCTATATAAAATCAAAAATCCTGCGAAACTACGGCAGTAATATTAAATATATAAATGATTTAGTTGGTGTCAATTCACGATTAGATGAGATGCAGGCTGCATTTTTAAGAGTTAAGTTGAAGCATATCAGTAAGATTACCGAACATAAAAGAAAGCTGGCAAAAATATATTTTGAAAACCTTAATGATTTTTATGTCAAACCTGTGGTAGATGATCGATTTTACGATGTTTACCACATCTATAATATCAGGACAAAAAAAAGAGACCGGCTAAAAACTTATTTGCTTGAAAACAAAATTTATACAGAGATACATTACCCGATTCCGCCAAACAGGCAGGTTGCAATGAAAGGTTTTATTGATGATCAGATAACTCCTGTTGCACAGGAAATTCATGATACTACTTTGAGCCTGCCAATATCTTATGGTAATTCTGAGGAAGAAGTATTCAGGGTTTGCGAAATGATGAACAAGTTTGCTTCTAAACAATGATTTTTACTTTGCATTATATCCAATTATTTCAAACTATTTTTATCTATTTCCCTGACTTTCCATGAACCAGAAGAAATTCATCTGTACATATTTTGATTCCAGCTTTTTACCCAGAGGTTTAGCCCTGTATTATTCAATCAAACGTTATCATAAAGAGTTTGATTTCTTCGTTTTAACATTTGACAAGCAGACTCATGAATATCTCAGTAAATTGAATGAAGATAATATTAAGCTTATTTCAATCGAAGAATATGAAAGTTATTTTCAGACTTCAATATCAAAATTTGAAGATAAAAAGCAGTATTACTTCACCGCGACTCCTAATATTTGTTTATATTTAATTGAGAATTATTCGCAAATTGATGTTTTGCTTTATCTCGATGCAGATGTTTATCTTTTTAATTCTCTTGATCCTCTGTATTATGAATTTGGTGATTCTTCCATCGCATTCTGTCCGCACAGAGTTCATCCCGTCTTAAAGTTCTTTGTAAAACATTATGGGAAATACAATATTGGCGTTAATCTTTTCAGAAATTCAGAATCCGGTCTTAACTGTTTAAAGGATTGGAAAAATGATTGTGATAACTGGTATCCCAATAAACCAGGTTATCCATTGAAATTCTTTTCTGACCAGATATTTCTCGATTCGTGGGAGAATAAATATAATGGAGTAAAAATCATTGAAAATATTGGAATTAATGTATGTTATTGGAATGCAGTAAATTATACTTTTAAAAAAGTGGGTGAGGGTTTTTTTGTCAACAATAAACCTTTGATAATATATCATTTTTCTTCGCTCCGGAAGGAAAGCGATAATACCTGGAATGCATATTCAATTTATGGCTTAGTGTCAGTTAAAAATACGCTGCTTGAAATTTACATTAAGTACATTAATCAGATTGAATCATTTGGGTTAAGTAATAAGAGATGGGAGAAAATTAATCATAGGGAGAGCATTCAAAAACGATTTTCTCATTTTATATTAAAATTATTTATTAATGAAAAAATTGTAATTAGATAATCACTTGTCATTCTGAACGAAGCGAAGAATCTCATGCTTTTATTCGGACAGTAGTGTTAAATAATAACTTTTTATTGAATGATTGCCGATAGTCAATCTTTCCATTTTAAAACAAGAAATATATGTATAAGAACAAGATTTTGCTAATTACAGGAGGAACCGGATCTTTTGGTAACGCTGTACTTAAACGATTCCTTAATGCTGAAATTAAGGAAATCAGGATATTTTCACGGGATGAAAAGAAACAGGACGATATGCGTCGATATTATAATAATCCAAAAATTAAGTATTATATAGGCGATGTTCGCGACTACGATAGCATTAACAGTGCAATGGTTGGTGTTGATTTTGTTTTTCATGCTGCAGCTCTTAAGCAAGTTCCATCTTGTGAGTTTTATCCGAGTCAGGCTGTGCGAACAAATATTTTGGGTAGCGAGAACGTAGCAAATGCGGCTATTTTTAACAAAGTCAAGCGGTTTATTTCCCTGAGCACTGATAAGGCAGTATATCCGGTCAATGCCATGGGAATTTCAAAAGCGATGATGGAAAAAATCATTATTGCTTCAAGCCGGGTTGTCTCTGAAACAGTATTTTGCTGTACACGTTATGGTAATGTAATGGCTTCACGGGGTTCTGTGATTCCTCTTTTCATTAAACAGGCAAAAGAAAACAAAACTCTGACAGTAACTGATCCTGCCATGACAAGATATTTGATGTCACTTGACGAATCAGTTGACCTGGTGCTTTATGCTTTCCAAAATGGAAATCCCGGCGATATTTTTGTGCAAAAAGCGCCGGCTTCAACGGTAGGTGATTTGGCCCAGGCCATTATTGAACTCTTTAATTCGAAGAGCAAAGTCGGGATCATAGGCACCCGTCATGGTGAAAAACTCTACGAAACTTTACTTAGTCGCGAGGAAATGGTAAAGGCACAGGACATGGGTAATTATTTCAGGGTTCCATCCGATGACCGTGACCTGAATTATGATGGGTATTTTATTGAGGGAATAGTTGAAACATCAGCCAGGGAAGATTATACTTCTCATAACACGACTATCCTGGCAATTCCGGAGATTAAGAAACTTCTTTTGAAACTCGATTATGTTCAGAATGAATTAAAAGCAATCGGAAATGAAAAAAGTTCTTATAACTGGTTCTAATGGTTTTATTGGTAGAAACCTTTTATTTAACCTTAAATACACCGATGGATCAGAGGTCTTCGAATTTGATATTGAACAGGATAGAAATTATCTGAAAAAGGTACTTAAAGATGTTGACTTTGTTTTTCATCTGGCTGGTGTAAACAGAACAGGTAAGGTCGATGATTTTAATATACATAATACTGAACTTACTCAATTTATCGTCGATTATCTTATTGAATGTAAGAATCTCGTTCCGTTGGTGTTAGCTTCTTCAACACAGGTTGAGTTTGATAATGATTATGGCAAGAGTAAACGGGAAGCCGAAACCCATATATTAAGATATCGTGATAATGGGGGTGAAGGATATATTTACAGATTAACAAATGTATTTGGGAAATGGTGCCGGCCAAATTATAACTCTGTTGTAGCTACCTTCTGTTACAACATTGCTAACGGGAAGGAGATCACAATTTCAGATAGAAACAAGGAACTTCAACTTAATCATGTTGATGATATCGTTGCAGATTTTAAAATATTATTGTCAGGGCAGAATCAAAGATCTAGTACAGACATCCTTTCAGTTAATCCAACTTATAAAGTCACCCTGGGAGAAATTGCTGATCTGATAAAATCTTTTAAAGCTATGTCAGGTACCGTTATGATACCGGATATTAACAATGATTTTTTGAGGAAACTACAATCAACATACCTTTCATATATTCCGCTTAAGGATGCTGTCTATTCTCTTAACAAGCAAACAGATGAACGAGGGTACCTGTTTGAATTAATAAAATCAAAATCGCTGGGGCAGATTTTTGTTTCCAAAACCAGGCCGGGAATTACAAGAGGAAACCATTTTCATCATCTTAAGAACGAAAAATTTTGTGTTATTGAAGGTACTGCAATAATTAAATTAAGGCATTTGATTTCCAACGAAACTTACGATTATTTTGTAAATGGCAAAGAGCCGGTGGTAGTAAATATTTTACCTGGTTATGCTCACTCTGTTACTAATATAGGCAAGGATGAGCTTATTACTCTTTTCTGGGCTAATGAGCCATTTGACAAAGAGAGACCTGATACATATTTTGAAAAAGTTTAAAAATGAAAAAACTTAAGATTTTAACTGTTGTTGGGACTCGTCCGGAGATAATACGTTTATCAAGGGTTATATCAAAACTTGATACAACTGAATCAATTGATCATGTCCTGGTTCATACGGGGCAAAACTATGATTATGAGCTAAACGAGATTTTCTTCAGGGATCTTGAACTCCGGAAACCTGATTATTTTTTAAATTCGGCCGGAGGAAATGCAACTGAAACCATTGGTAAGGTTATTATAAATATAGACCCTGTTTTGGAAAAGGAGCAACCGGATGCTTTTTTGGTGTTGGGCGATACCAATAGCTGCCTGTGCACTATTCCTGCAAAAAAGAGGAAGATACCTGTTTTTCATATGGAAGCCGGAAACCGCTGTTTCGACCAACGGGTTCCCGAAGAGACCAACAGAAAAATAGTCGATCATATAAGCGACATAAACCTGACATATAGCGATATTGCCCGGGAATATCTTTTGCGTGAGGGCCTTAATGCAGACAGGATAATAAAAACAGGAAGCCCAATGTTTGAGGTTCTTAATCACTTTTTACCGAAAATAAAAGAATCCACAGTACTCTCTGAACTGGGACTGAACAGAGAGAACTATTTTGTTGTTTCTGCACACAGGGAGGAAAACATAAACTCTGATAGAAACTTCAGGGAGTTGGTTAATACCATTAATTCAATTGCTGAGAATTATTTAATGCCGGTTATTGTATCAACACATCCCCGTACACGCAACCAAATTGAACTGACCGGAACCAAATTTCATAAATTAGTTATACCGGGTAAACCATTCGGATTCCTTGACTATGTTTATCTGCAAATGAATGCTTTGGCTGTTTTATCCGATAGCGGAACAATTTCAGAAGAGTCCTCAATTTTGAATTTCCCGGCTCTTAATATTCGTGAAGCACATGAAAGGCCCGAGGCTATGGAGGAGGCTTCTGTTATGATGGTTGGATTGAAGTATGATCGGATTTCACAAGGATTATCCATTCTGAAGGATCAAAAGAGGGGAGAGGAACGCACTTTAAGGATGGTCAACGATTACTCAATGCCCAATGTTTCAGATAAAGTGGTTCGGATAATTCTATCCTATATCGATTATGTAAACACTAATGTCTGGAAAAAATAAGGTCTATCTTCTTAACTTTTGTCCCCGCCGAAGCGGGATTTCGTCTCCGCCAGCTGGCGGATACTCAACTTTTTCCTCCCGATAGCTATCGGGATGTCTTTTATCTTAAGTTAGATCTTTGATGACCCGAATCGAGCTATTCCAATCTCTTAAGCGATCAGAGTTACTGAGGAATACCTCAATTCTTATATCAGGCACAGCATTAGCCCAGTTAATCCCCATTTTACTCCAGCCAATCTTAAGGAGATATTATTCTCCGGACATCTTTGGAGCTTATGCCGTTTACCTGAGTCTGGTCGGGATACTTGCTATTATTTCTTCCTTTAAATATGAACTCGCCATTATTTTACCGCGCAAAAACAGTGAGGCGGCTAATATTTTCTTTTTAACAATACTGATAAACATAATATTTAATATTTTATTGGTTTTTATAATACTTATCTGGAAAACCAAAATACTTCATTTCTTTAATTTGTCGGAAAAATTTTCTGATTATCTGTACTTTGTTCCTCTTGGTATTTTCTTCTATAGTTTTTATCAGAGCATTAATTACTGGTTGATCAGAAAGAAAGGCTTTTTCCCTATTTCGGTCAATAAATTTGTTCGAAGAGGATTTGAAGGATGTGCACAGCTTATATTTAAATTTGCAAAAAATTCTCATGGAATTATTTTCGGAGACCTGGTTGGACATTTTGCAAATATAATCTCCGGGATCTATCAGGGGAGAAAAAGAGGCCTTTCGTTAGGTCTTTTGAGCCCGGGTAAGATTAAATATGTGGCACTCAAATACTCTGAATTTCCAAGATTTAATGTAATTCCCAGTTTTATGAGCGCATGTAGCTTTCTATTACCTGTTATTCTGATAAATAAGTTTTTCTCATCTGAAATAACAGGTTTTTTTGACCTTTCAAAATTACTACTATCAATTCCGTTAGCCCTGATTTCCACTTCAATTTCCAATGTCCTGTTGCAGAGTATCTCTGAGAAATTCAAAATTGATAAGAGTTTAAAAAAAGATTTGTTACTTATTCTTGGCATTGTATCGGTTATTGCAACAGTTGAAATAATAGTCATTACTTTTTTTGGTGTTGAATTGTTTAAATTGATCTTTGGTGAATTATGCGGGTTTTCGGGAAGAATATCGCAGATTCTGGTTTGGTCCTATGCATTGAATTTCTTTGCTGCTTCCTTTAGTGCCATCTTTATTTCGATGAACAAAATAAAGTTACTGAGTATATGGCAATTGTTTTATTTTTTTTCCATTCTTTCTTTGACATTATTCAGAAATTATGAATTCCTCGATTTTCTAAAAATTTATGTATCCATTGAGGTATTTTGTTACTTAATCATAATTATTTTAATGATTTATATTGTGCTGGGGTATGAAAAAAGACTTAAAACTCAGGTTTAGTTGTTTTTTCAGGATCGGCTTAACAGCATATTAATATTAGTAACATTTGAGTATTTAGCGATATGAGTTTAAAACTTTTCACAATAAGTTCAATGTATCCCGGGAACCTGGGATCATTCTATAAACGGTTTAATGGATTAAAAAATTTATCTTATGATGAGCACTATAACTTACTTCTGAATGATACCACAGAGTTTGTCGGATCATATACAAAGACTTTCAGAAAACTTGGCATTGATGCAAAATGCGTTATTGCAAGCGATTTTATACTACAAAACAAATGGAGATCTGAAAATTGTAATAAATCCGGAAACGATAAAAAGGTACTTTTTGAACAGGTTAAAAGATTTCAACCTGAAATTCTTAGCATTGAAAATTTAAGTTACACCGACAAAGAGTGGCTGGAAAATATAAGAGAGAGTGTCAAAAGCATAAAATTGATAATAGCCCATCATAGTTCGCCTATTGGTCCAAAAATTATTGAACGATTACAATATGTCGATTTTGTAATAACCTGTACCCCCGGATTAAAGCAGGATATGGAAAACAAAGGTTTTCGTTCATACCTTGTTTATCATGGATTTGATAAAGAACTTCTAAGCAGGATAAACCAGGATAATATTTTTCCGCAAAATAATCTCATTTTTTCAGGTTCACTTTCACCCGGGGCAGGTTTCCATGGAGATAGAATCGATTTAGTTGAGAACATTCTTAAAGCTGATTTAGATATTGCTTTATATGTAAACCTTGAGAAGAGATATAAAATCATAGCAAAACAATCAATAAATCTGGTAAATGAGTTTCTCAAAAAGATTAAGATGACCAGGCTTCGGAATTATATTCCATTGCTTCAATATGAGGAAACATCAATAAGAAACTATTCGGATACCTTACTTGAGAAAAAGCAACAACCGGTTTTTGGAATAGATATGTACAACTTGTTTAAAAATTCTAAAATAGTTTTAAATTTCCATATAGGTGTTGCAGGAAATTATGCAGGAAATATGAGACTATTTGAAGTGACAGGCGTTGGAAGTTGCTTATTAACAGACAACAAGGCAAATCTAAGCGATTTATTTATTCCTGGTAAAGAAGTTGTTGTTTATGACAGTATGGAAGATTGCATTGAGAAAGCAAAATGGCTCCTTGATAATGAAGATGAACGGGTGAAAATTGCCCGGGCCGGTCAACAAAAAACCCTGATATCACATACCGTTGAGAACAGGTGCAGTCTAATTCTAAAAATCATTGATAATGAATTGAACAATAAGAAAATTAATAAAATCTAAAATGAATAAGTTGAAATTCGCAATAGTGGGTTGTGGTAGGATCGCGGAAAGACATGCAGAACAAATAGCTCGTTTGGCAAAGCTGGAGGCTGTATGCGATATAGTTGAAACACAGGCAAATAAACTTGGACAAAAGTATGGATCAAAAGTCTATTATAACATTGATGATTTACTTTTAAATGAAAAAGAGATAGATGTGGTTTCAATTTGCTCCCCAAACGGACTACATTCCGAACATTCAATCAAGGTGTTTCGCAAAGGATTTCATGTTTTATGTGAAAAACCGATGGCAATAAGTGTTTTTGATTGCGGAGAAATGATAAAAGAAGCCGAGAGAGCAAATAAAAGGCTTTTTATCGTAAAACAAAATCGTTATAATCCACCGGTTCAGGCTATTAAAGAAGCTCTTGATGAAAACAGGCTTGGAAAAATATTTAGTATTCAATTGAATTGTTTTTGGAATCGTAATCCTGAATATTATGCTCAATCAGATTGGAAAGGCACTAAAAATCTTGATGGTGGAACCCTTTTTACACAATTCAGCCATTTTATAGATCTTCTGTATTGGCTGTTTGGAGATGTTAAAAATGTTGAAGCCGTTACCAAAAATTTTATGCACGATCAGATCATAGAGTTTGAAGATACCGGTGTAGCTTTGATTGAATTCTATAATGGGATAATCGGGACCATTAACTATAATGTAAATAGCTATTTAAAGAATATGGAGGGCTCTTTAACTATTTTTGGAGAATTGGGAACTGTTAAAATTGGAGGTCAGTATTTAAATGAACTTGAATATCAGAATATCAGGGATTTTAAAATTACTAACCTGCCAGCTGGAAATCCTCCCAATAATTATGGGCAGTATGTAGGATCAATGTCTAATCATAACAAAGTATATGAGAATGTAATTGAGGTGTTAGTAAATCAGGGAATAATTGCTACTAACGGTTTCGAAGGATTAAAAACAGTTGAGATAATTGATAAGATATATACTGCTGCTAAAAAGAATTTAAAATGAATCAACCCAATATGATACCTCTTGTTGATCTGAAAGCACAATATTTTGGCTTAAAAGAAGAGATAGATAAGGCAATTAGTGATTGTATTGTTGAAGGTAACTTTATTAAAGGCAAAATAGTTACTGAATTTGAAAATGCATTTTCACAATACCTTGGGGCAGATTACTGTGTGGGTTGTGGAAACGGAACAGATGCCCTTGAGTTAATTTTGAAATCACTGAATATTGGACCCGGTGACGAAGTAATTGTACCTGCATTGACCTGGATTGCAACAGCAGAAGCCGTCAATAATGTTGGCGCTGAACCTGTTTTTGTTGATATTGATCAGAATAATTATACAATTGATATTCGTAAAATTGAAGAAAAAATAACAAAAAAGACCAAAGCAATAATCCTGGTGCATTTATATGGTTGCCCTGCTGATCTGGAAGAAATCATCAGAATTGCCAAAAAGTATGGATTATTTATTGTTGAAGATTGTGCTCAGGCACATGGAGCAGAGTATTTCGGGAAAAAGATCGGAACTTACGGGATTGCTTCAGCTTTCAGTTTTTTCCCCAGCAAAAATCTTGGTGCATTCGGAGATGGGGGGGCCATAGTCACAAATAATCAGGAGTTGGCAAACAGTGCGAGAATGATATCAAATCATGGACAACTTCATACGAGACATTCACATTTAGTAATAGGAAGAAATAGTCGTTTAGATAGCATTCAGGCTTCAATACTTAAAGCTAAACTTCCATATCTTGATAAATGGAATAGAAATCGTATTGAAGCTTCACAGCACTACATATCAAGACTGGAGGGAATGGGCTCAATAATTTTGCCGCGTGTTGAACAAAATAAAACCCATGTTTATCATCTTTTTGTTATCCGGAGTCAGAAGAGAGAAAAACTGATTGAAGTTCTTAACAAGAGCAACATTTCATGTAGTATCCATTATCCAAAACCTTTGCCATTTCTTGACGCTTACAATTATAAAAAACATAAATTGGAAGATTTTCCTATTGCAGTTAAAATTACAAATGAGATATTATCTATTCCGATATTTCCGGAAATAACGGATTCACAAGTAGATACAATTTGTGATCACATTTTGAAAATTCATAAAACATTTTGAATTTCCGCAAGCATATTTTATAAAATATAATATGAGTATCGGTTATAATACACATAAATGCATTGATTTTTCTGCTTGTTTTCATAATGTCTTGAACCTTTTGTCTTTAGCCTTTTATCTTTTGTCTTTTTTGAAGTTTGTGAACGGCGAAGCCCTCAACGAAGTTAATTAAACAGGCTAATCTGTTAAAGTAGAATTAATATCATTTTTTTCGACATTTTTTATTAATTTGCAAAATATCGAATGTCTTAAAATGGAGGGTTTGCGAAAAGATAAAGTTGTGAAATCGGGTACATTTTTATTGAACGGGCAGTTAATATTATTCCTATTATTTCTTGTTAATTTTTTGGGATGTAAAAAGGAGGAGGAGGTATTCTATCCTGAATCAGACAGGTCAATACAAATTACTGATGATATTGTTATTGATAACGGGGTCAAACTTACAAAACCCATCTTTAACTATTCGTATTATGATAATTTTTTAAGTTACCTGTCCGCTTCAGATCACTTTCTTATAGTTTCATTAAAGGATTTCAAGAACACTACATCTGAAGATAAGGTTGTTCTATCACTGAGGTATGATATTGACGAAAATATAAATGCTGCTGTAAAACTTGCATACAGGGAACATAAATATGGTATAAAATCAACCTATTTCGTTTTACATACTGCAACCTACTACGGCCAAAAAATTGGACCCTGTTTTAAAAGAAACGATAACATTATTTTCTATCTGAAAAAATTACAGGACGATTTTGGTCATGAAATTGGATTTCATAATGATCTGGTAACTCTCCAACTTATGTATGAAATACCCCCTAAAGAGTATCTGAAGAATGAATTAGCCTATCTTAGAGAAAACAATATTCATATTTGGGGCACTACTTATCATGGATCGCAATACTGTTACATATACAAATATTATAATGCATATTTCTGGAAAGAATATCCAGATAACGGTTGGAATTATGAATATATTACAAAGGGTTATAAGACTCTGAAAATTGAAAAAGATAGTCTTAAAACTTATAATTTTACTTATGAAGGAGGCCTGTTAAATGAAGATTATTTTTTTGCTGATTGTTTTTTTATTGATGGAAAAAGGTGGAACATGAGTATGGTTAATCTCGACACAATAAAACCTGGTAAAAAGGTGATAATATTATTGCATCCTGCAAATTGGGATTGAGTTTTATGATAAAATTTTACAAAAATATTCTGGATAGGAATTTGTGGTCAACAGGTTCAATTACATATTATTTTGCTTTTATAACAATGATTATTATACCAGTCTATCATTGGTTTCTTCCTCCATTTATGATCCTGTGGGGTGTTTTCTGGTTATTTGAGATCAGGACAAGAACAAAAGATATACAACACATAACACCTCATAACAAATTACTTTTTATTTTATTCATTTTATTTTTTGCGTGGCAGATAACAGGCATGCTATATTCAAACAACCCAAAAGAGGGCTGGAGGAATATTACCCTGCGACTTTCTCTATTTATTTTCCCATTAGTATTAATATCCCCTGGCGACCTGATACGACAAAAAGTCAATATTTTATTACGTTTATTTGCTATAAGTACTTTCTTTTATTTAATAATTTGCTGCGGATATGCTTTATATAGATCAATTAATTTTCAAAATGGGATCATAACTTTTAATTCACATCCACCTGTCTATACATGGTTGAATTATTTTTATGCATCAGAATTAGCAATTTTTCAGCATCCATCTTATCTTTCAATGTACGCCCTTTTTTCTGCTTTCATAGCATTTGAATCTTTTTTTGACAGGCTAATTTCAAAGAATCAACGTATTTGTTGGTTAGTAGTTAGTATCATTTTATTTGTTTCAATATATTTTCTTTCATCAAGAGCTGCGATATTAACTGCAATAATTACAGTTCCTGTTTACGTTTTTCAAAAATTCCGGATGAGAGGCGAAAATAGATATTTAGGAATAAGCATGTTAGTTGGGATGCTTATATTATTACCAATATTATTAACCAACCCCCGTATTAATAAATACCTGAAATGGAGGTCCGGTAAGGAGTTAAGTGATATGGCATTAAAAGAGGGCAGGATAACTATCTGGAATACGGTCAATAATATTATGAAACAAAACATTGTTTTTGGAGTAGGTACCGGAGACATACAAGATGAATTGAATAAAGAGTATGTCAAATCAGGTAATATTAAATTGGCAGAAGGTAATGTTAATACCCATAATCAGTATATCGAGGTAATGGTTGAAAATGGATTAATTGGGCTGGTTCTTTTTTTGTCGATTTTTGGAATGATGCTATATATATCTATTTCGGAGAAGAATCTCATTTACATGATATTTATTCTTATAGTACTTTTTTCTTTTATATTTGAGACTATGCTGAACAGGTTAGCGGGGGTTTCATTTTTTGCCCTGTTTTCTTTCCTCCTTCTACATATTGATACAAACGAGAGGAATTTAAGCCCTCTTTAGGGGGTCCCGATAGCTATCGGGAGGTGGTAAAAATACCGGAAAGGGAGCCGCAAGCTCCCTTTATTTTTTAGTATTTCCTGAAAATTTCCTGAAGTTTTTTCCTGTTGTCTATTAATATCAGAAGGAGAAGGCATATTGTGAAAAATGCCGGGATTATGGTTTTACCGAAATATAGTGTACCATTAATTGACCGTGCCGGTTGGGTAAAGTCATTTAAAAGGGTAATAACATCTTTGTAGATTTCCATATCCGCATCAATGGCCTGTTTCCTGGAATATAATGTATAAATATTATCGTAAATGAGCTGAGTATTTTGCTGCTGTTCCTGTAAGAAGATCATCTGTCCTCCGGAAGCGGGTATCCTTCTCCTTGTTTCTTCAAAATATTTGACTTTCTGCAGACTATCGAGTTGGTCGATGTCATATACCAGCCTTACACGAATCTCATCATTCTGTGCTAACCTGACCTGGTTCTTCAGCTGAAAAAGAGGATTCTGCCTGGTATATTCTAAAATTCTTTCACTTAATAATGGAAATTCCTTCGAAACAGCTAATCTGCCCCGTACAACAAACCTGTCCTCCATCCTTTTGTTTGTAGTATCATTGGAATAAAAGTTATTCTTGTAATCAACATTGTCAGGAATCCCGTCATTTAACATGTCGATTGCCCAGAAAGCTTGTATATCCTTTATTAACCTGACCTTCTCCATAGGCAGGGAGAGAGCTGCTGCCAGGGACATACTATCATTTTCTATGCAAAAATAGTGCAATCTGTTTATATATGTTATCATATCGCTGTTTGGAACAGCATTGCTCCTCAAAGTTAATTCCGATGAGTATATCTTTCCCGTTAGCCTTGGAACCATCCATGAGATTCCCGTTCCAATAATAATACTTAATGCGAGCCATATCCATCTCTTCAATAAAAAGATAATGGATATCAGAGTTGCCCTGCCTAACAGATTCATTCCAATCCTCATTCCCTTACTGATTGAAGTACCCATTCTACGGAACAAGTCGAGCAAATCAATCTCGTCGTTCTTTTTTTGTTGACTTTTCGTTTCTTCAGACATAATATGATGTTTTTTACTTTTTAGCAAATATAATAATTCTCCGGACTTTTTCAAACAAGAGAATTATTTTCAGATTACTTTAAATACCTTCAAGGCGAGATCACTCATTAATGGTTTATAATCCTGCACAAACTCACCGGTTACCCGGTTACCGATAACCAGACAGATTGTTAAGGCTTTATGACCAAGCAATGCTGATAAACCATAAATTGCGGAGCTCTCCATCTCATAATTACTTATTGTTCTGCCTCTGAATGAAAATTCAGATAACTTGTTGTTGATCTCGTTATCAAAAGTTTCAAGCCGGAGTCTTCTTCCTTGTGGTGCGTAGAACCCTGGCGCCGAAATGGTTATTCCTTTAGTGAAGTTTTCATTCCTGAATAATTCAATGAGCTCTTTATTTGCATTTACTGCATAAGGGTAGGAGAGTGTATCTGGCCATTCAAGATATTCAACAAGCGCATCAGCCAGACTGGTATCAAGTATCCAGTCATAACCCTCATAAAAATGCAAAAGGCCGTCAAACCCGATAGCAGTCTCGGTAAGAACACATGAACCTGCAGGTATGTCCGCTCTTAAACCACCCGATGTACCCAGTCTGATAAAAGTCAATGAAACAGGATCTTCCTTGCATATTCCTGTATTCAGATCAATATTTACAATGGCATCAAGCTCATTGATAAGTATATCGATATTATCTGTCCCTATACCAGAAGAGATAATGGTTATTTCACTGTTATCGAATGTTCCGGTGACCGTTTTGAACTCCCTGTTTTCTTTTCTGACCCTGACATCCTGTAATAGGGAAGCCAGCATTTCTACCCGGCCTGGATCACCAACAATAATGATCTTATCTGAGATATCCCCCGGAAGAAGGTTAAGGTGAAATATGCTACCGTCTTTATTCGTAATAAGCTCTGTTTTCTTCTGCATAGTGAAATAATTAAGGTTCAAATATCGCGAAACGCGAACCGAGGCGAAGCCGGGCTCGCCGAAGGCAAACGCGAAACGTTTTTTATTTGTAGTATTCCATTACCTTCCCCGAAATCAACTCCAGTGATATCTCTGCAAGCTTGGTCTGATATTGGATTGACAATAAACTTTCCTTCGCATCGAGTAGGCTTTTTTGTACTTCACGCAGATCAATCCCTGAAAGACTGCCAAGCTTATAACTTACCAGTGCTATATCAAGGTTTTCTGCTGCAGTCTGAAGGTTTTGCTCCTCCAGTTTAATAAGTCTTAAATTATTGCTGTAGGCACTGTATATGGTAATTAGATCAGCTCTGATCCCCTGTTCAATTTCAAGATATTTTAACTCAATATTTTTTAGTTGTAAAGACGAATTATTAATATTCCTTTTCTGATTAAATCCATCAAATATATTTACCCCGAGGGTCAAACCATAATTCATCCCGTTTGATATCTGATTATTATATGTACCCGTTGAGTAGGAATTCAGGTTATAACTATATCCTGTCGACAGAGTAAAGTATGGATAGGACCTCGATATTATTATCTTATAATCGTATTCTGAGATGGTTTTATATTTAGATGCAATAATGAGGCTGGTGTTTCCTTTGAGAGTTTCGTCAAGTAGTTTTTCGTAGAGAAGATCGGGAATTACCTCAATTGAGGAGTCTTTCGACAAAAATTGCACACCCATATCCTCAACCGCCATTAACTCGTTTAGCCTGACCTGTGCGGCTCTTACAACTTCGAATTGTTTAGAAAGTATAGAACTGTCGGCATTAAGATAGACACGCGATTGTAGTACTTGTAGTTTTGAGCCTGATTGGAGAAGATACCTGTCTTCGTCAATTCGGAAACGCTCTTTTGACAGAGTCACAGCGTACTTCATATTATTCAGCATTTGAACCTGCTGGATGTAGTTGTAATACCCGGAAACAATATCTGCAATCAGATTTTCGACCGCTAATTGGGTATTCAGTTCACCGACCTGTTTTAACTCACTTAATTTCTTATATGTTGTTTGTACACTAAAACCGTTGAAAATAGTCCATCCTATTGTCAATCCAGCGTTTGCAGTTGTATTGTAAGCTCCGTTTGTGATGGTCTGACTACCATCATAAAGATTTTGTGTATTATTGTTTAAAGTACCGCTGTAACGGCTATTTAAGTCAAGGGTGGGTAAGAAGCCTGCATTTCCACGTGTAAAGTTATTACTTGAAATAATTTCGCTGTTTTTCGCAACAAGAATTGAGAAATTCTTCTCCAGGCCTATTCCAATACATCCTTTCAATCCATATACAACCTGAGCTTTGCTCCCTGTCAGGAGAAAGAAAAAGAATAAGTTAAGAAATGTGATTCTCATTTTCATTATTGTCCGTTTTTGCTTCACTTGAGATATAGGAATAAATAGCAGGCACAACATAGAGTGTCAGCAAGGTTGATAAAAGCAAGCCGCCAACAACTGCTGTACCCATTGAAATACGACTTTTGGCACCCTCCCCCAATCCAAGTGCAAGTGGTAATATACCCAGAATTGTTGCCAGGCTGGTCATTAAAATTGGTCTGAAACGGGATGCAGCGGAGTATTTTATTGCTTCAATTTTGGACATACCGGCCAGTTTCCTCTGATTAGCAAATTCAACGATCAGAATTCCATTTTTTGTCACAAGACCTATAAGCATAATAATACCTATCTGGCTGAAAATATTCATAGTTATATTGAAATACCACATGAAAAGTAGGGCTCCGGCTAATGCCAGAGGAACTGTCATCATAACTATCAGAGGGTCTTTGAAACTTTCAAATTGAGCTGCCAGAACAAGAAAAATAAGTATTAGTGAAAGCATAAAAGCAAAAGTCAGACTCGAGGAACTCTCTCTGAAATCTTTTGAATCACCTGCCAATGCTGTCCTGAATGATTCATCAAGAACGTCAGCTGCAATTTTGTCCATTTCATCAAGCCCTTCACTAATTGTTTTCCCTTTTGCTAATCCAGCCGAAATAGTAGCGGCTACAAATCTATTATATCTGTATAGCTGAGGAGGTGCTGTCTCTTCAGAAAGGGTAACGAGGTTATCGAACTGAATCATTTCGCCACTGTTATTTCTTACGTATAAAGATTTAAGATCAAGCGGGTCATTGCGGTCATCGCGTGCGAGTTCTCCTAGTATCTGGTACTGTTTTCCATTCATAAAAAAATAACCGAATCTTTGGCCGCTAAGAGCAAGCTGAAGTGTCTGACCGATATTTTGTGTGGAAACACCAAGTGTAATAGCCTTTTCACGATTAATATGAATCCTTAGTTCAGGTTTAGTGAACTTTAGGTTTACATCTGCCATCTGAAAAACAGGATTATCCATAACTCTGGCCATAAAGACAGGAAGAACTTCCTTCAGTTTTTCAATACTGGTTGCCTGCAGAACATATTGAACAGGCATTCCGGAACGTCTTCCACCAAAAGTAGACTGTTGCATAACAAATGCACGTGCCCTGGTCATTGTCCTCAATTCAGCAGTTAACTGGTCTGCCATTTCCTGCTGTGTTCTTTTCCTTTCATCAGGTTTACTGAGGGTAATACGGACACTACCAGATCCGTGTCTGATCATTGATGTCATTCCAATACGTTCAGGAATTTTTTGTTCAACAAGATTTGCAACTTCGTCAACGTATGAAAGCATATACTCATATGTTGCGCCTTCCTGCGATGTAGTAGATATAGAAATCTGAGAACGGTCCTCAAGAGGAGCCATCTCTGACGGAATTATTTTCCAGAGAAGAAATATTAAGCCTGAAGTTATAATGAGAATCACTATCGCTATTTTTCTATTCTTCAGAAATGATTCCAGCGTATTTTTATACCTGTTGTTAAGATCAATAAAGAAATGATCTGTCTTGCGGTAAAACCAGCTTTGTTCACTCTTTTTTCGCAACAACTTGGTCGATACCATGGGAGTAAGGGAGAGGGCAAGAAATGCTGAAATACCGATAGCAGCAGCCATCACAATACCAAACTCGCGAAATAGCCTGCCGGTTATACCTTGCAGAAACACTATTGGAAAAAAAACTGAGATAAGAGTTATTGTTGTTGCAATAATTGCAAAAAATATCTCATTTGAACCCTTTAAACCGGCATCAACCGGATTCATTCCCTGTTCAATTTTAACATAAATGTTTTCCATCACAACAATGGCATCGTCGACAACAATACCGATAGAAAGAACAATAGCAAGTAATGTCAATACATTAATTGAAAAACCTGCAAGATACATTATGAAGAACGAACCTATAAGGGAAACAGGTATAACGAGTATCGGAATTAAAGTGGCCCTCCAGTTTCGCAGGAAAAAGTAAATTATTATCAGCACCAGAAAAAAAGCAATATAAATAGTACTTTTTACTTCCTTGATTGAAGAACGGATAAAACGTGTGTTATCATAACTTACTACGACTTTAATATCTTCAGGAAGGTCTTTTTTGATATAATCCAACCTGCGATATACTTCATCGACAATTTCAATTTGGTTAGACCCTGGTTGAGGTATTATTGCAATTCCTACTGTCGGAACTCCGTCTCTTTTCATTATTCCACGGATATCCTCCGGTCCAAGTTCAGCCCTGCCAATATCCTTGAACCTGACAATCTGATCACCCGATTGTTTGACAATCAGATCATTGAATTCTTTTGGAGTAGTCATCAGTCCAAGTGTCCTGATTGTCAGTTGTGTAGTATTACCTTCAATCTGCCCTGATGGTAGTTCCACATTTTCTCTCGAAATAGCATTCCTGACGTCAAGTGGAGTAAGTCCGTAACCGGCAAGTTTACCAGGATCAAGCCACAACCGCATTGCATATCTCTTCTCACCATAAATATATACCCTGCTTACACCGGAAATAGTCTGCAATTGTTCCTTGAAAGTCAGGTCAGCATATTCAGAAAGCTCAAGGAGGGAGCGTTTATCGCTGCCAATTGTAAACATTATAATATAATTGGCGTCAGCATCAGCTTTTGATACAACAGGCGGGTCACAATCTCTTGGCAGGTAACGCATTGCCAGAGATACTTTATCTCTCACATCATTTGCTGCATCATCCATATCAACACTAAGTTCAAACTCAACAGTTATTTCGCTCTCTCCCTGGCTGCTCACACTTGTAAGAGTACGAACACCCGGTATACCGTTAATAGATTGTTCAAGAGGTTCAGTGATCTGTGCTTCTATAACATCTGAATTGGCTCCGGGGTATGAGGTACTGACAGAAATAATGGGTGGATCAACACTTGGAAATTCACGTATACCTAAAAATGTTACTCCGACTATACCTAAAAGAAGGATAAGGATTGCAAAGACGCTGGCCAACACCGGCCTGTTAATACTTACTGATGCGAGACTCATTATGGTAAATTTCCAGGTTGGTTATTATTAATTATTGAATCCAGAACCACAGGAAGATTATGTCTTAGTTGAAGAATACCTGTTGTAAGCAGGGTATCACCAAATTTGAGTCCGCGGGTGATTTGTACATTTAATTCAGTTCTCAATCCGATATTAACACGAACAGATGAAGCTTTCCCTGATTTGTAAATAAAAACCCTTTCACCTTCCATTTCAGGAATAAGTGCCTCCGACGGAACAGCAATTGCATCGTTAATCTTTGATAGCTGTAAATAGATCATGGCAGATCTGCCTGACTTAAGCTCTTCCTTCCTATTTGGATAAATGGCACGGATTGGGATAGTCCGGGTAATAAGATCTATTTTTGGTTCTATAGCATATACTGAAGCATTAAAAATTGAATCGCTTCCATCTATAGTAAAATTAATTGGAAATCCTATCTTAATCTCATCTGCATATTTTTCTGATATTGCAAATTCAATTTTTAAAGGACTTATCTTGATTAATTTTGCGATTTTGGTTGAAGATGTCGCGTAACTTCCTTCACTAAGGTAACGTAATCCGATTATTCCATCAAAAGGAGCACAAAGTTCTGTCTCGGAAATGCGGGCAGTAATAAGATTGATATCAGCCTGGATAGTTTGAAGATCAGTTACTATCTGGTCGTAGCTCTCCTTGCTTATGGCATCTCTGTCAAGCAGGTTTCTCTGACGGAATTCTTTCTCCTCTGTAAGTTTTTTTTGTGCCTGTAACTTCTGCAGCTGCGCCTGTAATGGTTTGTCATTAATTTTTGCAAGAAGGTCCCCCTTTTTTACCCGGGTACCTTCAGTGAATTCAATCCTGACTATCTTACCTGATGTTTCAAAGGAAAGGTCCACCTCTTCATCAGGTCTGAGTGTCCCCGTAGTTTTTATCAGTTCACTCATTTGTGTCGGTGCAATAACTAATCCGGTCACATTTAATTTCTTCTGGACTTGCCTCATCATTATATTGCCACTGCTCTTTCCCTTTAATAACACCTCAAGCATTGGCTTAATTTTGGGATACAGGATAATCCCGGAGAACAATAAGATTATAAATATTGTTATAAAAAATCGAATTTTTTTATTCATAATAATCTGGCTAAATCATTGATTTCTGATGTTACTTTTTAAATCATTACTGACCGACTAAAAGTATGAGATTCTTCGCTTTGCTCAGAATGACAAGCGTTAAGTGAGTTAGAGAGTCGAGGGGGGGGTGGTTGGAGGCTGTGCCGCCAACCACCCCCCACATAAAAACACAAGTATCTGTCATTCTGAGCGAAACGAAGTGATGCGAAGAATCTCCTTCTAATTTCATATATTATCCGTTTAATAGTGTTTTTAAATATTTAACTTTTGCAGATCCTAAATTAAAATATTAAAAATGCTTAACAAATAATAGTTTAATTAATTTGTCAGCAAATTTAGATAAATTACTTGTCTTCTGATTATTCTGTATTATGGAAAATATGTTAAAATATCATAAAATTAACCATTCGTCTGCTATTAATAATTGAAATATTTGTTATCTCCAATTGAATTAATTATTGAAAAGAAGTTATTTTTACCGGGAATTATGAAATCATTTTATCATGTTTCTGCGTATTCAATCCTTATATCTGTCTTTGACAATTCTTCTATCATTATTATTCCTGAACGGGAGTTATCTGAATTTTATTGACAAATCAGAGTCTGTGATAAAAGTTACATTCGCTGGGATAATAAGAGATACGAATGGCCGAGGCTTCGAATTGATTGAGAAGCTTATACCGCTTTCTGTTATTATTGTGCTTATTCCTGCCTTATCACTGGTAATATTTTTACTTTTTAAATACAGGAAGATACAGTTGTGGCTCGCGTTATCAGAAATTGTTCTTTGTGCAGGACTAATCGTCATGGGATTCCTATATTCCTGCTATGTATCGGCAAAATACGTAACTGATATTATTTTCGGAATAAAGATGATTATCCCGGTACTGATGTTAATCTTCGCAATTTTAGCGTACCGTGGCATTAAGAAGGATGATCATCTGATCAAATCTTATGACAGATTAAGGTAAAATCTATATTATCTGCAGGTTTTCCTGATTAGTAATTTTTTCACAATAATGGCATTTCAGAGCCACATTCTTCTTTGAAACCACACGGAACCTGGTTGTTACAGGTTCAAAGTTCGTAATGCATTTGGGATTCATGCATTTAGCTATTCCAACTATTTTGTCAGGCACTTCAACAACCTTCTTTTCAACTACCTCATAGTCTTTTATAATATTAAGTTTGGCATCCGGAGCCACAAGAGCAATCCTGTTGATGTCTTCATCTTCAAAAAATACACCGGAAATCTTTATTATAGCTTTCCTTCCCAGCTTTTTACTCTCGAGGTTTGTCCCAAATGTTATCTGGTTGTCGATCCTGTCGAGACCAAGTATCTGTATTACCTTAAACAGGTTGTTTGCAGGAACATGATCAATAACTGTTCCATTCTGAATTGCGCTGACACTCATTTGTTTTGGTTCCTTCATTGCTCTGCCTTTCTTATTTTATTCCTAATAATGAACATAAAATAGCCTGACGTGTATAGACCCCATTAAGAGCCTGCTCGAAATAATAAGCTTTTGGATTTTTATCTACATCCTGATGTATCTCATTTACCCTCGGAAGGGGATGTAGTATGCGCATGTTTGGTTTTGTGTTTTTCAGCATCGAGTTTCTGAGCACATAAACATTCTTAACCTTTTCATATTCAATTGGATCGGAGAATCTCTCTTTTTGAACCCTGGTCATGTAAATAATATCAGCTTTAGAGATAATATCGGTGAAATCATTATGTTCGTAGTATTTAAGACCAAGATTGTCAAGATAAAATTTAAATTCATCGGGCATTTTAAGTTCCTCAGGTGAAATGAAATTGAAAGTTGCGTTCCACCTCGACATAGCCATCATGAGAGAATGAACTGTCCTGCCATATTTCAGATCACCTACCATGAAAATGTTCAGGTTATCAAGTTTACCCTGTGTCTTGCGTATCGAATAAAGATCAAGTAAAGTCTGTGATGGATGCTGGTTAGCGCCATCACCGGCATTTATTACAGGTACAGTGGCAATCTCACTTGCGAACCTTGCACTCCCTTCAATAGGATGCCTCATTACAATAAGATCACAGTAATTGCTGACTGTCCTGATTGTATCATTAAGTGTTTCACCTTTAGAAACACTCGAATTTGAAGCATCAGCGAATCCAACAATTTTCCCGCCCAGCCTGTTTATCGCACTTTCAAAACTTAATCTTGTACGGGTTGAGGGCTCAAAAAATAATGTTGCAATAATTTTGCCCTCAAGTAATTTGCGGATTGGCTGCTTCTCGAATTCTTCAGTCAGATCAAGAATCCTCAGGATCTCCTCTGTTGAAAAATCATCTATTGATACTAAGCTTCTGTTTTTCATTAAGTTTGGCACATTATCGACTTACGACTGAACTGAAATCAAAATTACGTAAGAATTGTCTCAACATTGATAAATGTTGATAATTAATTTAAAACTTTTGTACTGAATTATTTCCTCAATAAGTTTCCAGATACTTGTATTTCATTCCTTCAATCCTGGATAACCGGTTGAGAATTTTTTCCCTGGCCGACGCCCTGAAATTCACTTTGATACAACATTCAAGATCAAATACCTGATTTGATTGACCTGTATCTTCCTCCTTAAGTATCTTCATAACATCATTCATTGATACGAAAGGATATGTAATCTCATAATACTCCTGAAGGGTGCACTCAATTATTTCCGCATTTTTGATCGCGGAGGCAGCTGCAGTCCTGTAGGCGTTTATTAATCCACTTACCCCTAATAATGTACCTCCAAAATATCTGCTGACTATAATAAGAATATTTGTTAATCCGGATGAATTTATCTGTCCGAGAATAGGTCTTCCCGCGGTGCCGGAGGGCTCTCCGTCATCATTCACTCTCCAGATCAGCCTTTCGCGACCAATCATGTAAGCATAACAATGGTGCCTTGCTTCATGATGTTCTTTTCGTATTTTATGGATTATTGGAATAGTTTCTTCCTGATCGGAGACTGGGTATGCAAACGCGATAAAACGGCTTCCCTTTTCTTTATAGATTCCCTGTGAAGATGATTTAATTGTTTTATAACTATCAGATTCCATTATTTAATTAATGCGGCAATAGTAAGGCACAATATTAATTAATTCTATTTGTACGATTACTGATTAATGTAAAAAATAATACTTTTGTTCGTAATTAGCAATAGATATGAGTGTAATATTAGATGAAAAGGATTTACATAAGCTGATTTTGATTGGCGACAGAATACTGATAAAACCAAAAATTCCTCAGTCAAAGACAAAGAGCGGCTTGCTTCTTCCTCCCGGTGTGAACGAAAATGAAAAGGTTCAAATCGGGTATGTGATGAAAGTTGGTCCGGGATATCCAATTCCTTCGGTAAATGACAATGATGAGCCATGGAAAAACAGATCGGATGAACCTAAATATGTTCCTCTTCAGCCAAAGGAAGGTGATCAGGCTGTATATCTGCAGAATAGCGCTATTGAAATTGAATTCAATAAGGAAAAATATATTGTAGTGCCACATTCGGCCATATTACTTCTCCTCAGAGATGATGGACTTTTCGAATAATATGACCAGTCATGGAAAATGAATTTCTGAAAGTGAGCAGATCACTCATTATTCAGGGTAAAATGCAAAACGGCGGAATTCGTTTCTGAACTCTTCAATTTCATGAGCCCATCTCTCTTTCTCAATTCTGACATTTTGCCTGTTTAATAATGATTCCCTCATCATAGAATCCCCCGACAAAATATCAAAAGGCATCAGGTTATATTCATATTCATATGGCGGCAGGTTGAATTTGAGAGCTTCAGGTGCTGACGTTTCAATTATTGCATCAAATATTTCTAATGCAGTTCCAACAGGTTTATAGAGATTGACGTCAGTAACATGTACCTGAATACCGTTGCATATCTCTCCGCAGAATTTATGAAAAGTCGGGATGAAGTTATGAATCCTGAATGCACACCCTTTAATATTGCGCGCATCGAGATTCTTTTTTAACTTTTCTGAATCAATAAATGGAGCTCCGAAAAGCTCAAAAGGTATTGTCGTGCCTCTGCCTTCAGAAAGATTAAGTGCCTCAATAAGAACTGTACCAGGATAGACAATAGCTGAGTGGATTGTGGGCATATTTGGCGATGGTAAAACCCACGGAAGCCCGGTTTCATTGAACAAAGAGGATCTTTTCCAGTTTTTCATCCATACAATATTAAGATCACATCCCGGATAATATTTTTCCTTTATCCATAATGCCATTTCTCCTACTGTCATACGGTGGCATAAGGGTATCGATGCACCTCCAACAAAAGTAAAATACTCTTTCTTCAGTACAGGTCCGTCAAAGGGTAGACTTCCTATCGGATTTGGCCTGTCGGGTAACCATACAGGTATTCCTGCTTCCGTACATGCCTCAATACATAACTTAACTGTCCAGATATATGTATATAACCTGGTACCGACATCCTGAAGGTCAATTAACAAAACATCAATATCCTTTAGCATTTCGGGTGACGGTTTCCGATGGTCTCCATAAAGGCTGTAAAGAGGAATATCATATACCGGATGTCTCTGACTTCGCCACTCAATCATATTATCCTGGGTCTGCCCATGAATGCCATGTTGAGGTCCGAAGATTGCAGACAATTTGCAATCTTTCCGGTGAAAAAAAATATCAGTAATATGTTTAAAATCTTTTGTGATACTTGGAGCATGACATAAAATTCCAATATTTTTTCCTTTCAGTGCAGAAGGAAGATGATCTGATATTATTTCCAGTCCGGTAACTACCATTTTAGAGATTTTATCAGCAAATATATCATTAACAGTCCGAAATGATCAATAACATATATTATATTGTAGCAATTAATAAAATCTTAATAAATTTTGATTATAATTTTGAAATATCATATAATTGCTCAATATTGAAGCTCTTCGCAGCAAGCTACGAAGAATCTTCGATCCCCTAAGGTAATTTCTTAATGCTCGCTGACTCCGCAGCAAGCAACGGAGAATGCGCTCGCGGGGATTCATCACTATTTAGACTAAGTATTTAAATACCAACGATATTCTCAAATAATAAAAAAAACTCATAAGCAAGATTGGATCCTTGATAATGAATTAATAATTATAGCAATAAACGGACTTCTTAATAATAAATACGAAAAACATGAAACTAATTAGCATAGTCACTCCATGTTACAATGAAGAACAGAATGTTGAAACATTATACCGACAGGTTAAAGATATTTTAAATATGCTGCCGGAATACAATTATGAGCATATCTTTATTGATAATTCATCAACCGATAGAACTGTAGAGATTCTTAAAGGAATAGCAAATGACGATCATCACTTAAAAATAATTGTTAACGTACGTAATTTTGGTCATATTCGTTCTCCATATTACGGCTTACTTCAAAGTTATGGGGATGCTGTAATTTTAATCGTTGCCGATTTACAAGACCCGCCCGGTCTGATATATGATTTTATAAAAAAATGGGAAAATGGATATAAAATTGTAGTTGGGACAAAGACCAAAAGTAAAGAAAATAAATTTATGTTCTTTATCCGTAGCCTGTTCTATAAAGCGATTGCCGGTATATCCGAAACAGAGCAGATAAGTAACTTTACCGGTTTCGGTCTTTACGACAGGAAATTCATTGATATTTTGCGTAGCATTGATGAGCCATATCCTTATTTCAGGGGATTAATCACAGAATTAGGCTTTAGCAGGATGGAAATTCCTTATACACAACCCAAACGTGAAAAGGGAAAAACAAAGAATAATTTCTATACCTTGTATGATATTGCCATGCTTGGTTTTATTAATAATTCAAAGTTGCCTTTGCGCCTTGCAAGTTTCATAGGATTTGGAATCTCTTTATTGAGTTTTGTTGTTGCTTTGGTTTATCTGATATATAAACTTTTATTCTGGAGTGACTTTTCTGTTGGAATAGCCCCACTTGTAATAGGAATATTCTTTTTGGGGGGCGTACAACTGTTTTTTCTTGGAATTATTGGAGAATACATTGGAGCTATATTCACTCAAATTAAAAAACGTCCGCTTGTTATTGAAAAAGAGAGAATTAATTTCAACGACAAGTAATAGCTAATTGATAATTAAAAATGAATAGAGATTCATTCATAAATACTGATTCTAATAGTAAAGTACAAATAGCCTTATTCGCGTCTGTAATTCTGTTATGTTTTATAGTATTTGGTTTTCTCATTTCTCAAGCAGGGTTAAGAGGTTCTGATCAGTATTGGTACGTTGCAGATACTGAATCTTTGCTCAATGGTACCGGAGTTCAAACAAATAATATTTTTGCATCTAATATACTAAATGATAGTATTGTACAAAATAAGGGCTTCATACACAATGTTCCGCAGGTTTATATGGCTGTTATTCCGGGTTTATTGTTTGGAGCATTCAATGGGTGGTTAATAATAAATGCCTTATTTAGTATAGTAACAGCAATATTAATTTTCTATACACTTAAAAAGTTTCTGCCATTTACTGTGTCCAGCCTGATTGCACTGCAATTTTTAGTAATGCCTCTTACTTTTTGGCAATCATATCAGCCACTTGCCGAGTCATTTCAAGGTTTACTACTAACATCCATATTGTATGTTTATTATAGGGATCAAAAGATTAACCGGTATTATCTGTTATTATTACTAACTGTACTTTTACTTTTGTGTAGAAACAATTATATTCTTATAGTTCCCATTATCTCAATACTATTTTATCATGAAATCATAAATAAGAATAAATTGTTTTATTCTATTCTATATTCTATTCTATATACTATTCTATATACTATACTCATTTTGGTATTATTTTATACATTAAAATCTTTTTTGCCTGATACGTGGAATTTTTCTTTTTATGATACAATAGTTACAAGTAAAGTTGGTGTTTTAGATGCCTCAACTTTTATTGAATTAGTTAAAATATATTTCAATAATCTGGTAGCTTTTTTCTCAGTGCAATTTTTTACAACCGATTATACAGTTATTTTTTATTTCCCTTTTAATTTGTTTGTAACAGGAACGCTAATATTATGGTTATTTGTTAAAAATAGAAATTTCAATGCATCTGTTTTCTTAGTGACTTTCTCGCTATTGTTTCTTCTTATTACAACAATTATTTTTCAGAACCAACCAAGATATATGCTTCCTTTCTATCCATTAGTGATGTTCGGTTTTTTTATTCAATTAAAGAATTCTTTCATAAATGTCTCTCCTTATGGTCTGATTTCAAAATCATTAATATTTACAATAATACTAAGTCTTTTGATTAACTCACTTATTACTTATAAGTTAATGAATGAAGGGAAAACAGAGAAGTCGATGCGCGAATATTATTTAAATATTTATAATAAAACAATACCGGATAATGAATCAATCATCTTTTGTAATCATAATTATGATTACATTTTACAAGGTTATATTTTTCGTCCCGGGAATATTTTTATAGGTAACGAAAATACTTATTTGGAAACAGATAGATATTCTGCTTTAATTAATAAATATAAAATTAATTGGCTGATTACTAAAAACAATCTTGGACAAAATATGAAGTTTAAATATTATTGTTTAGAATTGAATGAAATATTTAATACTTACGGGAGCATGTCAAAAGTATATATTTACAAGATATACAAAAACACTTCGGTTGCTTTTTAATTTTCATTACTAATTTTGGGCATTATATATTATTTATTGATATGAAGATCAGATCACTTAGTCTGCTGACTATAAAATTACTATTTATAATGCTCCTGGTTTCCTGTTCGGGAACCGGTAAAAAGAAAATCAGTATTCTCGAAACAACAGATGTTCATGGGGTTATATTACAATATGATTTCATTGAAAAAGAAAAGTTAAATGCTTCACTTGCATCGTCTTTTACCTATATCAGGCAGATCAGAGAGGAGAAGGATGTAACCATTCTTCTTGATAATGGGGATAATCTGCAGGGTCAGCCGGAAGTTTACTATTATAATTTTATAGATACAGTTTCACCACATTTTTGTGCCGAAGTCATGAATTATATGGGATACGATGCCGGCACAGTTGGAAACCATGATGTGGAGGCTGGTCATGGAGTTTACGACAGGTTAGTTAAAGAATACAACTTTCCACTGATAGCCGCCAATGCAATCGATATTAAAACAGGAACCCCATATTTTAAACCTTATTATGTTATTGTAAAAGAGGGAATTAAAATTGCTGTTTTTGGTCTTGTAACACCGGCAATCCCGAACTGGCTCCCCCCGGAACTTTATGCAGGAATTGAATTCAGAGATATGGTTGAAACAGCAAAACTTTGGATGCCTGTTATTTTAAATGAAAAACCGGACCTCGTTGTGGGTCTGTTCCATTCCGGCTGGGACAGGTCGAAGGAGGAGTTTCAGAAGAGTGATCCTTTAAACGAGAATAGCTCTGCCGATGTCGCTTACAATGTTCCAGGCTTCGACATTATTTTTAATGGTCATGATCATAGGCTGGCGAATGAAAAATTTGTTAATTTAGTCGGAGATACAGTCCTGGTACTTGATGGAGGAAGCAGATCTGAAAAGATCGCCCAGGCTGATATAACATTGAGTTCCAGGAAAATAAAAGGAAGAAAACAAAGGAGAATTACCGGTAAGATAATTAATGTTGCTGATTTTAAACCAGACCCTGAATTCATTACCAGATTTACTCCACAGCATGAAAAAATTGATGAATATGTGAATCGGGTTATTGGTAATTCATCTGCAACAGTTTCATCACGAGATGCATATTTCGGTCCATCAGCTTTTATTGACATGATTCATTTAATACAGCTTGAAATAACAGGAGCCGACATTTCATTTGCTGCACCATTATCCTTTGATGTTCATATACCTGAAGGACCAATAACTATTGGAGATATGTTCAAACTCTACAGGTTTGAAAATATGCTTTACACAATGACTATGTCAGGAGATGAGGTTCAAAAATATTTGGAGTATTCATACTCCGGGTGGTTTAACACGATGAATGGTCCGGGCGATGTAATGCTTAAATTGCGTGCCGGGAAAGATGGGAAACCAATTATTACCAATGGAAAAGCATGGCTGAAAAACCAGCCTTATAATTTTGATTCAGCTGCAGGAATCGATTATTCAGTAGATGTAAGCAAACCGGAAGGAGTAAGAATTATTATTAGTGGTTTTACCGATGGCAGACCATTTGAAAGAAATAAATTGTACAAAGTTGCCGTTAACTCATATCGTGGAAATGGAGGAGGAGGACATTTTGCAGAAGGTGCAGGAGTAGGAAAAGATGAACTCAGATCGAGACTTGTTTCCTCAACTGACAGAGATTTACGGTACTATATTTTAAAATCAATTGAAGCTAAAAAAACGGTCAATCCTGAACCATTGAATAACTGGAAAATAATTCCGGAAAAATGGGTAAAACAAGCTACTTCCCGTGAATATGCAATGCTGTTTGGAACCAAAAAATAGATTTTGCAATTTCAGAAACATGAATAATGATTCAACCGCAATACCAGATGGAGCCAGGCTTCCTTTAGTGGAGGAATTTTTCTCATTACAGGGTGAAGGTTACCATACAGGGAAAGCCGCATATTTTATAAGGTTAGGAGGGTGCGATGTAGGATGCAGCTGGTGCGATTCCCGTTTCTCCTGGAACCCAAACCTGCACCCAATGGTTGAAACAGATGCAATAATCGACCGAATGACAAAATCTGGCACAGATTCTGTTGTTGTTACAGGCGGAGAACCTCTTATGTGGAACCTTGATTATTTATGCACAGGATTGAAGAAAAAGAATATTCGTACTTTTATAGAAACTTCAGGAGCATATCCCTTAAGTGGAGATTGGGACTGGATATGCCTGTCACCAAAAAGAAATATGCCACCGGTTAGAGAAATTTGTAAAGTTGCAGACGAGTTGAAAGTAATAATTCAGGATAAAAGTGATTTTGAGTGGGCAGAAAAATACCGCGGAATGGTTACCGGTAAATGCAGATTTTTCCTGCAGCCTGAATGGAGCAGATTCGAAACCATTATTCCTGAAATTGTTGAGTATATCAAAAGAAACCCCATCTGGAGAATCTCTCTTCAGGTGCATAAATATATGCACATACCCTAAGTAGTCATGAAGTATTTTTTTATTATATTTATCTTTATAACTTCCTTCGCGGTAACACGCAACAGTTTTTCTCAGGGTCTTCATACATCGTCCAATAAAGCCCTTAAGGTATACAATGAGGGAGTTACAGCTTATGATTATCTTGATTATAATAAAGCTGAAATTAATTTTAGGGAAGCTATCTCGCTTGATAATAGATTCTATGAAGCATATATGATGCTTGGAGAATTGATGGCAAAAAGGAAAAGATATTTCGAGGCTTCAACTAGCTATAAGGCTGTAGTAAAGATCGATTCGTTGTTTTTTATACCTGTCTTTTTCAACCTGGCTAATGCCGAAATGATGTCAGGTGATTATCATAATGCACTTATTCATTTCAATGTTTATATCGCTCAGACAGGTATGTCCGAAAAGAATAAAATCTTTGCAATAAAAAATGTAAAAAATTGCGAATTTGCTTTAAATGCAATGAAACACCCGGTACCGTTCAATCCCGTCAGCGTAGGGAGTTCTATAAATACGCAAGATGAAGAATACTGGCCTTCAATAACAGCTGATGGTCAGTCATTAATGTTTACAAGACAGCCAGCTCCTCTTGATATCCCTTCACCTTTCGGGCAAGTTCAAGAGGATTTTTATTTAAGTCATTTTTCAGATAATAAATGGCAAAAAGCATATAATGCAGGCGCACCTCTTAATACCAGTCAAAATGAAGGGGCTCAAACTCTTTCATCAGACGGTAATTATATGTTTTTCACTGCCTGCGACCGGCGAGGTGGATTAGGTAGCTGCGATCTTTATTTTTCAGCTTTTATTGAAGGAAGATGGTCAGAACCTTCTAACCTGAGGACTCCGGTAAATACTTCTTACTGGGAATCACAACCATCAATAAGTGCCGATGGCAAAACTCTGTTTTTTTCAAGTAACCGGCCCGGTGGTTTTGGGGGTAAGGACATTTGGTTTTCAATACTGAATAATCAAAATGGTTGGACGGTTCCCGTGAACATGGGGAAGAACATTAACACAGATGGAGATGAAATGTCACCATTTATTCATTTCGACGGGAGAACTCTGTATTTCGCTTCTGACGGAAGAGTTGGTATGGGAGGCTTTGATATTTATATGACCAGGATGAATATTGACAGTACCTGGACAGAACCACAAAACCTTGGTTATCCAATAAACACTTATAATGATGAAATGGGACTTGTAATTGAGTCGGGAGGAGAAAAAGCATATTTTTCCTCAATCAGAGATAAGCCGAACGGGAAGGATATCTTCTATTTTAACCTTTATGAATCTGTCAGACCAAGTCCAGTCTCTTATATGAAAGGTAAAGTTTACGACAAAGAGACAGGAAAGTTATTAAAAGCAGATTATGAATTAATTAACTTTTCGACAGGCAAGATCACAATAAAGAGTTCTACCGATGGAGCCGGGAATTTTCTGGTTTGTCTGCCTTCGGGATATAATTACGGTATTAATGTCAGCAAAGCCGGGTATCTGTTCTATTCCGAAAATTTTATGTTTGAAGGACAACATACAGTAGTGGAGCCATATATTAAAAGAATAATTCTGAACCCGATTAAAGTAGGAGAGAAGATGCAGCTCTCAAATGTATTTTATGAAATTGACTCCTGGCAATTAAAGAAGGAATCTACTTTAGAATTAAATAATCTGGCAAACCTCCTTTCAGACAACAAAGACATTATTATTGAAATAGGAGGTTATACCGATTCAACAGGGTCAGTCGAATATAATCTTTCTTTATCGGAAAAAAGAGCAATATCTGTTGTTAACTACCTTGTAAATAAAGGTATATCATCTGACAGACTTAGATATAAAGGGTATGGAAATAAATCACCAATAGGGGATAATGTAACTGTTGAGGGCAGAAAACTAAACAGAAGAACCGAAGCTAAAATTATTGAACGGAAAAAATAAAAAAATGGCCGCCTATTGGTGAGGCGGCCATTTGCTCTCATGCTAATTGAATTCAGACATTGAAATAAAAATTACTTGCTTTTATCAGATAGCGATCATTGTATTAACATATTTATTGATATTAACGTCGGAGTTTGCTACCACCTTAGCCGGGATAGAAAAATAGATTCCTGCCCCTGTAAGACCATTACATTCAATCCAGATAGTTCCATTCAGCATTTGAATCAGCTTTCTGGCCAGGATCAGATTGATCGCTGTATATGTATCATTGTGTTTAGATAGCGATTCATTAATATCCTCAGTTTGAAGAAATTCTTTGCATTTGAAATAACCCTGGCCGGAATCGAGAACATAGAAGGTTACCTTGTCATCCCTGAAATAGTACCCAATCTTAATATACCCTGATTTTGTGTTTTTTATTGAATTCTGAAACAGACTGCGAATTACCCTGAAAACCCTGTTCTTATCAATAAAAACCTCAGAAGAATTAGAAAACTGGATCTCTGTTACGAGTTCCAAATCCATGTGATTCTCTTTCCTTATTATTTCCCTGAATTCTGAAAGAAGATCATCAAGAATATTATCGAGTTTGCAGATTTTTGAATCGGCTTTTGAATTACCCGTATCAATTATTGCCGAATCAAGAAAACTGTCGAATAGCTCTATTAATTGCTCACATGAGCTTAAAATCTGATTACTGAATTCCTCACGTTCTGAATTGTTACAACAATTCTCTTTCATCAGGAATGAAAATGCAACAATTGCATTCATGTGCGTTCTCATCTCATGAGACATCCCTGTCAAAATTGTTGGACAATTTATCATATTGCTCTTTAATGAATTCATACCATTACCCATATCCCTGATATTCAATTGTGAATTCTCGCTTGTTGCTGTATCATTTTTAGGAAGATCAAACATAAAAATGTGAGGTTACCTGAGCCTATTTTAATTTTCTAATAATCTTTTTTGCATCATTCCCGTAAATGCCGCCCTCATTTTTAATAATTTCAAGTTGATTAACTGCCTTCTCTTTTTCATCAGTCTTTACATAACATAATGCCAGATACCATTTAGCAGTTTCAATAAAAAGGTTATTATTATCGCTAATAACATTAACAAATGATTGTTTTGCTTCAGGAAATTTCTTTTCTTCAAAATTTGAAACGCCGTTTAAAAACGCAGATTGCATATTGTTTGGTTCTGATTCCAATACTTTACTGAAATAAACGGCAGCATTCTGGTAGTCATGTGTGTTGTAATAATCAAGCGCCAACGCAAAATCAGCATTTTGCGTGTATTTACCAGTCCTTGTTTCTGTAGTTGGTTCATAGGATTTGTAGAACCTGTTAAATATTTCATCATTACTCAGATTTTTGCCGGTAAATAATGTAATACTACCAACAATGACAAGTCCGGCAATAACTGCAGCATATTTTTGATAAACCGGTTTCTTCGAATTTCTGACAGGTATATTCGCTTCTCTTCTCTTTTCAATTATAGATAGCTTGTTCCTGAGTGAAATAATATCTTGGTTTTTAAGAACCTCATCGGTACGTTTCCTTAGATTGACCTCATCCCTGAGCTTCTCATTTCCATCAAGTTCCTTCCGGAACCACTGTTCTTCAGAATTGCTCATCTCTGCGGCATTATACCTTTCGATGAAATATGAAAAATCAATTGTTTTCATAGAATATATAATTTATTTGAATTTCCATTTCAAATGTATTTCACCAACATACTTAACACAAGCATAATGCTTTACATAATGCTTTACAGCTAAAAATCTATTACAGACTTCCGTTAACAAGTTTTATCTCAAACAATTGTTTTCCGGCAATATGTTTTTGTTAAGCATTATGCTTCACAGCCTCATATTAAACGTGCTTTCAATTATAAGCCCATACTTATTTTATAAGTCAGACAAAACAGACCACTGACTATATTGGCCTGGTTTTCTGTTTTCAATAAAACAGAAAAAATATTATTCACTATCAGATTATAATTGGAGGTTCAGGTGGTAATATTATCGGGTCACCTTCTGCGTCTCCGCCACGAACATAAATCATCTCTTCATTTGACAGTGCAAACTCATTAAAAATGTTTTTTGTAGATTCGAAATTCAGGGTTTTCATAATTCTTTTTTTAAAGTTAATACTAATTCAGGGTAATTCGTAATTCAGTTCTCTTCTATACTGCTACATGTCGGATGATGCCATTTTGTGACACGAAAATATCAATTATTTTTCAAATATTTATTTATATACACATAATCAGATATTTACAGAATACAAAATTTGGTGTGAATAATGTATTTGATTTGGTTTTATTATCTTTGATTAAGATATTTATATAGTTTTTACCATAGAAAGTGGTGGAATTATTCATGATTAAAATTTTTTACGGTACAAGGTTATTATTATGCCTGTCTATCCTGACAGGATTTATTTTTTCTTCTGCCAGCCCGGCCGTTGTTATAACCTTCCTGCCCGCACAGGAACAGGATCCGGTTGAATTCACATATCAAAAAGATAATGGCATTATAGAAGAAGAAATCAGGCAACTTAATATATATCTGCAACCACTGCTGACGAACGGATCTCTCGACAGAAGCCGGATCGTTGTTGACAGCATCATTCAAAAAATCGATAACAATAATATATCAGATAGTAGTACATTATCCGAGTCCTATTATTTTATTGGTGTCTATTACTTACTTGCAAAAAATTATTATGAGTCAATTAAATTTTTTAATATTTCAGTTGCACTTAAAGAAAGCAGAAAGGAGTACGGTGAAAGATTCGCAAAAGCCCTTAATAATATAGGTGTCGCATACAAAGGTCTCGGAGATTTCAATAAGCTTGAATACTATTCTTTGAAATCTCTCGTAATACGAAAAAAAATTAATGACGAAT